>NZ_JACSKM010000022.1:0-5054 GCF_018617615.1 Exiguobacterium sp. s189
ACTTGCATGTATTAGGCACGCCGCCAGCGTTCGTCCTGAGCCAGGATCAAACTCTCCAAAGAATTTGATATAGCTCTTAAATTGACGAAGCTTGCGCTTCATTCAAAAAATTGTAAAACTTATTTTTGCCTCATCGTTCAGTTTTCAAAGTTCGTCTGTCGCTCTTGGCGACTTCATTAATCTATCACGTTTCAATTGTTTTCGTCAACAACTTTTTTCACAAATTGTTTTTCTGAAATAATCTTTTGCCGTGACAACGTTTATAACTATAATCTCTATTTACCATTTCGTCAATACAAAAAACAATAAAATTTAAAAAAAGATTTACTCTTCGCTGATAAGACGAAAAGTAAACCTTGATCACCTGTTTCATTTAAGACGAACGTAACCCGTCTTTTCGACCAACGCCTGGCCATCCTCGCTACCTAACCATGCTAGAAAAGCATCATATTGTTCTGCTTTTTCTTCCGTAGTAACTGCGTAGAATTCAGATGTCAGCGGATAAGATCCGTCTTGAATCGTTTTAACGGTTGGTTCGATTCCTTCTATACGAAGTAACTTGATTTTATGATCATTCACCATTTCTGTCGCATAGTATCGGAATGAGAATCCAATCGCATTTTTATGATTTCGATACGATGAGGCTTGTTGAATGATTCCACCCATTCCTTCAGGGACATCTTCAACCGGTGCCTCCATCAACTTTCGTTCACCCATCATCTTTTGCAATGCAGTTTGACTACCGCTATCTTCAGGTCGTTGAAAAGCACGAATGGTTTCGGAGTTGCCACCGACCTCTTCCCAATTTCGGATGTCCCCCGCATAAATTCCACGGACTTGTTCCATTGTCAATGACTTTACCGGATTATCTTCATGAACAAAGAATACAAATGCTTCTCTACCAACAGGTGTCATATGTAGAGACACGCCTTTTTGCTTCGCAACTTGCAACTGACGATCCGACGGACCCGCGACAAAAATCAAGTCCGTTTGATCGTTCATCAATCGACTGTATGCTTCTGGCGTTGTTGTCGAGACGACTTTACTCACTTGATCATTATACGGGTCATACGTTCCGGAGTTTGGATACACCGCTTCGACGAATGAAGCATACATCGGGTAAAGGGCTGTCGCACCATCCAACCGTGGCACGCCGTTTACGAATGAAACGGATGTTGGATGATTCAATTTCGCCAATCGATCTGAGTTCGTAAATGGCTGATAATCGATTAACTCTACACCACGCTCTTCAATTTTCAAATGGTCTTGATACATGTAGTACCCTTTAACAGAAGCGAATACCATCACACCTGACAAAGCTCCCCAGCCGAGGACCCGTTTCACTTTCCGATTTGAGAGAGGCGAAAAATCATAAAGACCCATACATACAATCAACAGAGCCGCTATATACCAAATCGTCCAAAGAATAGGGCGTCCTTGTGTAATCGGGTCTCCCATCGTAAAGAGAGCGACAACGACGGAAATCACAAACGTGACAAATAGAATGAAAATCGTTCCGATGCTAAACTTCAAAAATTTCATGCGACGTATCGTCTCCTCATCATGCTTACATACGGGGAATTAGGCAATCTCATAAAGTACTGCTTCTACTCCAACTCCTTTTGTCGGTCTCGTGACCGTACGAACATATCCTTTTCTCACTAAAAATCCGATGATACTTCCGAGGTCGACACGAAGCTCATTTAAGTTTGGATGATCCATCAATTCGGAGAACGTCCAAGCCCCTTCTTTTTCTTGCATCGTCTGAAGTAACAACAGTGTGCCGGGCAACACTTTTGATTGAATCAAATGTTCCATTCCAATCACGACAAGATGGATTCGTTGTTCAAGTGTCTCTTGTCCCCCGACAAGTTCTTCGTGCAGCTTATAAATTTCAAGATCGATTGCTCGGACTTGTTCCCATAAGACAAGCTCAGGATGAATTCCAGCCTCTAGAATCGAAAGTCGCGCCAAGTGTGTGAGCGCATGGTGAATCTGCGTAAAGGCGTCTTGGAATTCGCCTTCTAAAAATAAGTAGCGACCATCTTCAAAACGACGTAATAGTTTCGCAAACGAAAGCGATAGTTGAAGACGTTGTTCTCTATTCGTCAAATTACGATTTCGTTGTCGCAACTCTAAGATGTATTCATTCCGTTCAAATAGAACAATTCCGTCTTCAATCCAATGAATCGCGCGTCGGTTTTCATTTAAGACGATCCATCTGTCCATCATCGAGTCGCTCACGACGTGCAAGACGATTCTTTCTTGACCGACCTGATAATGTTTTACCGTCCAAAATGGATCCGGTCTCGCTTCAATGACAATGAGCAGACGGTCCGATTGATCCGTCAACGGATCACGTGCTCGTTTTTTCTTCACTTCAATAATTCCGAGCGTTGTTTTTAATGCAGCATATTCTGAATAAATAGTGCGAGTCGCATATTCCATCGTCATCTGGACCCCTTCTCTCCCAATCGTAAGTTGACTATATATGACGATTGTCATTTTCGATACGAACAAGATTCGCCCTCTTTTCAAAAAACTCCTGCCGAAAAAGTGCAGGAACTTCTCACCCGTTTGAAGATGAGCTATGATAGAGACAGACTATTGGAGGGATTCACTTATGAAAAAACGGGGGAACAAAATCAACCGTGCACGTAATATAGCATTACTCCTGATTTTCGGCGGAATCGGCGTCATGTATCTCGGGCTTCTCGCTAAATCCATCACTTGGCTCATGATTATTTTCATGCTCCTTGGATTTATCATGGTGCTCGCAAGCTCTGCCCTTTACTTCATTGTTGGGATGGCCTCGACAAAAGCAATCATCGTCACGTGTCCAAACTGCGAAAAAGAGACGAAGATGCTTGGGCGCGTTGACTTATGTATGCATTGTGATGAACCGCTCACAATTGACCGCTCACTTGAAGGTAAAGAGTTTGATGAAAAATATAACAAGCGTCAGTCAGAACAAACTGACTGACAACAAAAAACCACATCCGAATGCTCGGATGTGGTTTTTAATGTGTTTGTGATTGCTCAGATTGGCAAGACGGACACGTTCCGTACACTTCAAGGCGGTGACGATCGACTTTGAATCCAGTCAATTGAGATGCAACCGATTCGATTTCATCTAATACCGGATAGTTAAAGTCGACGACTTTCCCACACGTGTCACAGATGATGTGATAGTGTTTCGACGTCACAAAATCAAAGCGACTTGAGGCGTCCCCATAGTTCATCTCTTGAACGAGACCCACTTCTTTAAAGACGCGCAAGTTGTTATATACAGTGGCCACACTCATGTTTGGAAACCGTGCGGCAAGTGCCTTATAAATGTCATCCGCTGTCGGGTGACTGTGCTCCGTGACGAGGTACTCCAAAATGGCCTGGCGCTGAGGCGTCATTCTGACTCCATGTTCCCGGAGCGACTGAACAGCATGGTCAAGCATTTCGCTTCCCACGTCAATCCCTCATTTCTTCTATAAAATTCATGCGAAATAGTTTTGAACATTAACTTATTTCTTACATAGTAATCTTTATAAATAGTGTACTGATTTCTCAACTACTCGTCAAACACTGAGCTTATGCGGTTGACGGCTATGATACAATAAGTGCGAATTTGGATAAGGAGGCAATACATATGACTACTTCATCAAATCGTCAGTCATCTGATGCATTATACCAAGATGCACTCACTCACATCGTCGGAGGTGTCAACAGTCCATCCCGCTCATTTAAAGCGGTCGGTGGCGGCGCCCCTGTTTATATGGAACGCGGCGAAGGTGCCTATTTTTATGATGTAGACGGCAACCGTTACATCGATTATTTGGCGGCATACGGTCCAATCATTACGGGCCATGCCCACCCACACATTCATGAAGCGCTTATGAACGCTTCTTCAAAAGGTTTATTATACGGAACACCTCACCGTCTTGAAGTCGAGTTTGCCAAGAAACTAAAACAAGCCATTCCTTCTATGGATAAGGTACGATTCACCAACTCCGGAACAGAAGCCGTGATGACGACAGTTCGAGTCGCCCGTGCTTATACCGGTCGTGAACTCGTTGTGAAATTCAGCGGTTGCTACCACGGACATTCGGATCTCATGCTGATTGCAGCAGGTAGTGGTCCGGCAACACTCGGTTCTCCAGACTCAGCAGGTGTGACAAAAGCCACAGCTAAAGAAGTCATCACCGTCCCATTCAACGACATCGAAGCGTATAGCGAGATGATGAAGGAATGGGGAGACCAGGTCGCATGTGTTCTCGTCGAGCCGATTGTCGGGAACTTCGGAATCGTAGAACCGAAGCCAGGTTTCCTCCAGGCTGTTAATGACATCACGCACGAACATGGCGCTCTCGTCATCTATGATGAAGTCATCACAGCATTCCGCTTCACATATGGAAGTGCCCAACAAGTATACGGAATCGAACCGGATATGACGGCGCTTGGGAAGATTATTGGTGGTGGTCTACCGATCGGCGCTTATGGCGGAAAAGCCGAAATCATGGAGACGGTCGCACCACTCGGACCTGCGTATCAAGCCGGCACAATGGCAGGAAACCCGGCCTCGATGGCGACAGGAATCGCGTGTCTCGAAGTGCTCGAACAGCCTGGCGTTTATGAAAAGTTAGACACACTCGGTGCACGACTTGAGGCAGGGATTCGTGAAGCAGCGGACAAGCATGACGTGACTATCACGCTCAACCGCTTGAAGGGAGCGCTCACCGTATACTTCACGGATGAAATCGTCACCGATTATGAGGGTGCTGAAAAATCGGACGGTGAAAAGTTCGGACGCTTCTTCAAGTTGATGCTTGAAAACGGCGTGAACTTGGCCCCATCGAAATATGAGGCTTGGTTCCTCACAACAGAACATACGGAGCAAGATATCGACGAGACAATCGAAGCGGTCAACCGTTCGTTTGCACAGTTGTGAGAAAGAGATGCGCGAGCATCTCTTTCAGGCTGTTGACGAACCAAATCGCATATGGCGATTTGGTTCGTCTTTTTTTATGTTCAACGAGCTTGAGGCGTTCTGTCCGACAAAA
>NZ_JACSKM010000023.1:0-2939 GCF_018617615.1 Exiguobacterium sp. s189
TAGACTAGATCAAAGCCTCGACCGATTAGTATCATTCAGCTCCACGTGTCACCACGCTTCCACCCATGACCTATCTACCTCATCGTCTCTGAGGGGTCTTTCTTGATTGCTCAAAGGGAAATCTCATCTCGGAGGGGGCTTCATGCTTAGATGCTTTCAGCACTTATCCCGTCCGCACGTAGCTACCCAGCGATGCTCCTGGCGGAACAACTGGTACACCAGCGGTGCGTCCATCCCGGTCCTCTCGTACTAAGGACAGCTCTCCTCAAATTTCCTGCGCCCACGACGGATAGGGACCGAACTGTCTCACGACGTTCTGAACCCAGCTCGCGTACCGCTTTAATGGGCGAACAGCCCAACCCTTGGGACCTACTCCAGCCCCAGGATGCGATGAGCCGACATCGAGGTGCCAAACCTCCCCGTCGATGTGGACTCTTGGGGGAGATCAGCCTGTTATCCCCAGGGTAGCTTTTATCCGTTGAGCGATGGCCCTTCCATGCGGAACCACCGGATCACTAAGCCCGACTTTCGTCCCTGCTCGACTTGTAGGTCTCGCAGTCAAGCTCCCTTCTGCCTTTGCACTCTTCGAATGATTTCCAACCATTCTGAGGGAACCTTTGGGCGCCTCCGTTACTGTTTAGGAGGCGACCGCCCCAGTCAAACTACCCGCCTGACACGGTCCTCCAGCCGGATCACGGCTGCGAGTTAGAGACTCTATACGCAAAGGGTGGTATCCCAAGGGTGTCTCCACCGAAGCTGGCGCTCCGGCTTCACAAACTCCCACCTATCCTGTACATCGCGTACAAAGCCTCAATATCAGGCTGTAGTAAAGCTCCATGGGGTCTTTCCGTCCTGTCGCGGGTAACCTGCATCTTCACAGGTACTATGATTTCACCGGGTCTCTCGTTGAGACAGTGCCCAAATCGTTACGCCTTTCGTGCGGGTCGGAACTTACCCGACAAGGAATTTCGCTACCTTAGGACCGTTATAGTTACGGCCGCCGTTTACTGGGGCTTCGGTTCAGTGCTTCTCTTGCGATGACACATCCCCTTAACCTTCCAGCACCGGGCAGGCGTCAGCCCCTATACTTCATCTTGCGATTTAGCAGAGACCTGTGTTTTTGCTAAACAGTCGTTTGGGCCTATTCACTGCGGCTTATGTTGCCATAAGCGTCCCTTCTCCCGAAGTTACGGGACCATTTTGCCGAGTTCCTTAACGAGAGTTATCCCGCGCGTCTTAGAATTCTCATCTCGCCTACCTGTGTCGGTTTGCGGTACTGGCGCCGACCTCCTCACTAGAGGCTTTTCTTGGCAGCGTGAAATCCGGTGCTTCGCCCTACGGGCTCCACGTCACAGCTCAACCTTGTGCCGGGCGGATTTGCCAACCCGACGGCCTCGCTGCTTGTCCGTGCACTTCCAGTCGCACGGTCACCTTATCCTTCTGCGTCCCCCCATCGTTCAAACGGTGGTACGGCGGTACAGGAATATCGACCTGTTGTCCATCGCCTACGCCTTTCGGCCTCGGCTTAGGTCCAGACTAACCCTGAGCGGACGAGCCTTCCTCAGGAAACCTTAGGCTTTCGACGGAGGGGATTCTCACCCCTCTTTTCGCTACTCACACCGGCATTCTCACTTCCAAGCGCTCCACGGCTCCTCACGATACCGCTTCACTGCTGCTTGGAACGCTCTCCTACCATCCCTTACGGGATCCATAGCTTCGGTGGTATGTTTAGCCCCGTTACATTTTCGGCGCGGCGCCACTCGACTAGTGAGCTATTACGCACTCTTTGAATGGTGGCTGCTTCTAAGCCAACATCCTAGTTGTCTGTGCAGCGCCACATCCTTTTCCACTTAACATACACTTGGGGACCTTAGCTGATGGTCTGGGCTGTTTCCCTCTCGACTACGGATCTTATCACTCGCAGTCTGACTCCCGAGTACAAGTTGCTGGCATTCGGAGTTTGACTGAATTCGGTAACCCTGTGGGGGCCCCTAGTCCAATCAGTGCTCTACCTCCAGAACTCTTCACCTCGAGGCTAGCCCTAAAGCTATTTCGGAGAGAACCAGCTATCTCCAGGTTCGATTGGCATTTCACCGCTACCCACACCTCATCCCCGCACTTTTCAACGTGCGTGGGTTCGGACCTCCAGTCAGTGTTACCTGACCTTCATCCTGGACATGGGTAGATCACCTGGTTTCGGGTCTACGACGACGGACTGATGCGCCCTGTTCAGACTCGCTTTCGCTGCGGCTCCGCCTCATCGGCTTAACCTCGCCCGCCATCGTAACTCGCCGGTTCATTCTACAAAAGGCACGCCATCACCCGTGAACGGGCTCTGACTACTTGTAGGCATACGGTTTCAGGATCTGTTTCACTCCCCTTCCGGGGTGCTTTTCACCTTTCCCTCACGGTACTGGTTCACTATCGGTCACTAGGAAGTATTTAGCCTTGGGAGATGGTCCTCCCGGATTCCGACGGGGTTTCACGTGTCCCGCCGTACTCAGGATCCACTCTGGAGGGGATGGGGTTTCGGCTACAGGGCCGTCACCTTCTCTGGCCGACCTTTCCAGGTCGTTCACCTACCCTATCCCTTTGTAACTCCGTGTAGAGTGTCCTACAACCCCAGGAAGCATGCTTCCTGGTTTGGGCTGTTCCCGTTTCGCTCGCCGCTACTCAGGGAATCGAATTTTCTTTCTCTTCCTCCGGGTACTTAGATGTTTCAGTTCCCCGGGTGTGCCTCACGCCACGCTATGTATTCACGTGGGTGTCCCGCCAGTCTCCCGGCGGTGGGTTCCCCCATTCGGAGATCTCTGGATCAATGTGTACTTACCACTCCCCAGAGCATTTCGCTGTTCGTCGCGTCCTTCATCGGCTCCTAGTGCCAAGGCATCCACCGTACGCCCTTTCTACCTTGATCTAGCGTCTAAGACACACGGTCC
>NZ_JACSKM010000024.1:0-1895 GCF_018617615.1 Exiguobacterium sp. s189
TATTATTCAGTTTTTTTAAAGCAAGTTACTGTTCACCTCGTTTCATGTTATACTGCTCATAGGTGATAGTATTTGTGAAGTCGTCTTGCTCGACGACTATCTGTTTTGTGTAGTTGGGTGTCGTAGACCCGACTACTTTTTTTATGTCCTGATACTTCATTTCTTGACGTTCAGGCATTTGAATTCCTTTTGACTTACGATAGAGATTCATACCGCTTGGATAGAGATGTAAACGACCACCCTTGATGAACTTCTTTTCTTGACCATCCACTTCAACGATTTTCAACTCTCTTTTATCAGCGATCACTTGATGAACATTAGTACTATTCACTTCAACATCCGTTAGATATGCGGAAAGATATGCGCCAATGTTATCGACACCTTTCAACGAATGAATGTTTGTAAATCCATGCCCCCATATTTCACATACTTCATTGTTAGGAATAAAGATTTTTTTGCCTTTCATATCATTGAAGCGAATCAATAAATGATGGTGCCATGCTCCACGTTCTTGTGGCTCGACTACCGTCATATAATCTATGGATCCGTATTGTTTAGAGTATTTATAACGGAACCGCTTCATGAATTTGTCGAAATCTGAATAAAGTTTTTTTGTATCCCTCATATTCTCTTCATACGTCAATGTGATATGTAGCTCATTACCAACACCAGTGTAATTGTTGTTAATCAAGTATCGAAGTTTCTTGAATGTTTGTCGTAATGAGTTGAAAGAGTCACTACGTACTTCAGAGTGATTGAACTCACCAATCTCTCCAGTCTTTAGATTCACGTAACGTTCCTTGTCTAATTTCTTGATATGGTTTGTTCGATTCATGAACTCCATGTGCTGTACTTCAACAAGGTGATTCATCTTTGTGACCCGCACTGACGAGATAGGAGAGATAGCAGGACGACTTTCTTCTTCCATCCTCTCACCAACTTTTCTCGTAATGTTTAATTAAAATCAAGTTAATTAAGAGCGCTCGTTTTCACGCTGTTCTTTTAACGACTCATATGCTCGAATCAAGTATTCCAAATCCTTGCGACTCACAGTGATCGTTACATTAGATTCATCTGGGAACATCTCCAGTTCTTCCTTCAAACGCTCAATTGGATTCATTCTTTTGTTCCTCCAGTAGCTTCATGACCTTCTCATTAGTCATCAACGCCATTGCCTTAGTCATATCATCCTGCCGCTTAATTTCTGCAAGACGCATATTGATGAACGCAGTAACCGATACACCATGAGCATAAGCTTGTTCATTTACCCATTCATTTAGATGAATTGGCATACGAATATTAATACGCTTAGTTTCCATATTGTCCGACATTGTCCGACACCTCTTTTCTGTATGCTGTACATCCATCATACTCAATTATGTATTTATTGGCAACGCTTTTTTATTTCACGACTATTTTACATGGAGCCACTGGCAGACGGGCATGACGGCGTTATCCGAAAAACGCTCCCGATCGCTGCGCTCACTAAAGAGCGCCTTTCGGCTAACCAGCCTAGCCCGTCCACCTACTCCATATAAAATAGCTTTCGCGACATAAAACGCTGTCCTCTTTTGTCTTACAAGGTAATCTTACGCAAGGCATTGTATTAAATTGTGGTACAACGTAAGACTTGATACGACAGAATCCGACAAATGGGAACATAGTCCGACACCTCTTCATACGTGGCACGCCTTTACAAAGGCGCTGGCTGGCCTCTAACGAGTCCCCAGCCAGTCGCCTCCTTGCAAAATGGCGAAGTCCTTGTAAAATGAAAAAAGGACGCTCGGGGCTAATGAGCATCCTCTTTATTATTCAGTTTTTTTAAAGCAAGTTACTGTTCACCTCGTTTCATGTTATACTGCTCATAGGTGATAGTATTTGTGAAGTCGTCTTGC
>NZ_JACSKM010000025.1:0-1615 GCF_018617615.1 Exiguobacterium sp. s189
CGAGCCTTCGGGTGGCGCGTTGGGTGTTCTTCCACATCCAACGCGCCATCTTTTTCAGGTTGATGGCAGCAAAAGTAAGCATCGCCTGCATCGAAACTTTTTCAAGTCCCCGGTATCGGGTCCAACGCATGCCATGCTTCTCTTTTGCGTCTGCGAAGACACGTTCGATCGTTTCTTTTCGTCTTCTGTAGATTTCGCGTGCCGGTTCTGTGTGCCGGAGGTCTTCGACCTCGTCCAGGTAGTGTTGCCAGAGGTGACGCTCGATGACCCGTTGATGGTTGCGACTCGCCGTGCACTCAGAGAGCAATGGACAGGTCGCGCAGATAGCCGGGTCGGAGACATATTGACGCTTCCCGTCCCGAGTCGTCGTCCGATAGTCGAGCGTCTGATTGTTCGGACAGAGATAGACGTTGAAGTATTCATCGTACACGAACTCATTCTTCCGAAGGGTGCCTTTCGGCCCTTTCGGACGCGTATACGGAAAGGCGGGCAAGATTCCACGGTCGATCAACAGTTTGGCGATCGGGGCAGTCTTATAGGCGGAGTCGGCGGCGACGGCGAACGGCGTACCGAGATGATCAGTGACCTTGTCGATGAGCTTCGGGAACGGGACACTGTCATGGACGTTACCCGGGGTCACGACGGCCCCCAGGATGAACCCGTTCTTGTCACTTGCGGCGTGTACCGAGTAGGCGAACTGCTTCTCACGCTCCCCTTTGACGTAATACCCACTCTCGGGATCGGTCGTGCTCACCTTGATTTCCTTGACCTCGTCCGCCTCAGACTTTTTTGGCCCCAAGGGCTTCTTTCCGTTTTCCTGCCGGTCGCGCTCGATTTCGGCGTCGAGTTGTTCCCGATAAGAGTGCGCCTCTTTTTGGACGATCTCTTTCTTCAGCTTGCGCTTGTTCGCATTCGCCTTCACATGTGTGGAGTCCACGAAGAGGATGGTCGGGTCAACGAAACCGGCGTCGACCGCCTGGTCGAGAATGTGATTGAAGATGTCTTCGAACAGGGTCGTGTCCTGGAAACGACGGACGTAGTTCTTACCGAAGGTCGAGAAGTGCGGCACCTTGTCCGAAAATCCGAGCCCGAGGAACCAGCGGTAAGCGAGGTTCGTCTCGATTTCTCGGATGGTCTGGCGCATCGAGCGGATCCCGAACAGATATTGAACGAACACCATCTTGATCAGGACGACCGGGTCGACACTTGGACGTCCCCGGTCCTCGGAATAAAGTCCCTGGACCATCGGATAGATGAACTCGAAATCGATGGCCGACTCGATCTTCCGGACCAGATGGTCCTTCGGGACGAGCTCGTCGAGCGTGACCATCTCCAGCTGTGTTCGATTCGTTTCAGATTGTGTCGACTTGTTGATCATCGGATCCACCCCCTGTGTGTTATTCTCACACCATTATATATGGTAATGAGGATGGGATGAAGGACAAGAGGTGACCAAGAACGGGCAGGCGAGACTCCTGAGGGAATAGCAAGCAAAGGGAGACCCAGCAGTGACGCAGTCGCGATGCGGCTCCCTGCTTGCCCCTAGGAAAGCGAGCCGTGCCCGGCTTGGGCATAAAAAAAGACCGTAGACCTATATTTTGTCTACAGTCTGAAA
>NZ_JACSKM010000026.1:0-1260 GCF_018617615.1 Exiguobacterium sp. s189
AATAGGTTGATGCTCGCGTTGATGTCACGGTCATGATGCGCGCCACAGGCACACGTCCATTCACGGACATCCATCGCCTTCTTCTCGCCCTTCACGCCGCAAGTGGAGCAGATTTGAGTGGATGCGTACCAGGGGTCTGCCTTGATGAGTGTCCGTCCGTAGAAGTTTGATTTGTATTCGAGTTGCCGGACGAACTCGTACCAACTGACATCTGCAATCGATTTGGCTACCTTATGGTTCCGCATCATGTTCTTCGACTTCAATGTCTCCACGACGATGACTTGGTTCTCGTCAACGATCCGTCTCGACAGTTTGTGAAGGAAGTCCTTGCGTTGGTTGGCAATCTTTTCGTGTTTCTTGGCCAAAAGTAATTTGGCCTTTTCACGGTTCTTGCTCCCAATCTTCTTTCGCGACAGCGCCCGTTGCGCCTTCTTGACCTTCGCCTCGGACTTACGAAGGAAACGTGGGTTTTCGATTTTCTCCGATACCATCGCGTCGTTCGTCATGACGGCGAAATGTTCCAAACCGAGATCGATCCCGACCTTGTTCTCGGCTGGGATCCATGGTTCATCGTCCTGTTCGACGAGGATGGAGATGAAGAACTTGCCCGTCTTGGTCATCGAGACCGTCGCCGACCGGATGACGCCCTCGAACGGGCGATGTTGGGTGAACCGCACGAAGCCGATTTTAGGAAGTCTCACCTTGCCGTCCTCGATGCGGATCGTGCCGTGCTGGTTGTTCGTCGTGTAGGAGGCGCGCGACCGTCGTCTCGATTTGAAGACCGGGAAGCCGCCCGTCCCGGCGAAGAACTTCGCGAACGCGGTGTCGAGGTTCAGCTTCGCGTTCGCGAGCGCGAGGCTGTCCGCCTCGGCGAGGAACGGGAAGAGGGGCTTGTAGGAGGCGGGTGTCGCCGGTTTCCGTCTCGTCACGATCCCCGCTTTCGCCTCCTCGCGGATGGCGATACGGTCCTCGAGCAGCTTGTTGTAGATGAACCGGGCGCAGCCGATCGTCTTGATGAGGAACTCGGCCTGTGCCGGCGTCGGGTGGAGCCTGTATGTGTAACCTTTCAGCATGTCCGTCCCTTCTCCCTCCAGAAGATCGTGATGTGTCCTCCTCATCCGATACCCGCGGAAGGGGAGGGAGAATCTGACAAAATCACGAACTTCTGTTCGCTACATCTGTCACAGGAGGAGAAGACTTTTGGACCGGGCGATTCATCTCCCGCCTACGCTGGGCTACGCCCCGAGACGCTTAGAGGAG
>NZ_JACSKM010000027.1:0-903 GCF_018617615.1 Exiguobacterium sp. s189
ATGGTGCGGTCGAGAGGACTTGAACCTCCACGGTGTTAACCACCACTAGGCCCTCAACCTAGCGCGTCTACCGATTCCGCCACGACCGCGTATTAAGATGGAGCGGAAGACGGGATTCGAACCCGCGACCCCGACCTTGGCAAGGTCGTATTCTACCACTGAACTACTTCCGCATAAGTATTTTAGAGATGCGGGTGAAGGGACTCGAACCCCCACGTCAAAGACACTAGATCCTAAGTCTAGCGCGTCTACCAATTCCGCCACACCCGCATGTGAAATTACGTATTTAGTAATAAAAATTAATGAGAAATGGTGAGCCATGCAGGGCTCGAACCTGCGACCCTCTGATTAAAAGTCAGATGCTCTACCAACTGAGCTAATGGCTCATTAAATTTTAATGGGGCGGCTGAAGGGAATTGAACCCTCGAATGCCGGAATCACAATCCGGTGCGTTAACCACTTCGCCACAACCGCCATGAAAAAATGGTGCCGGCGAAAGGATTCGAACCCTCGACCCTCTGATTACAAGTCAGATGCTCTACCAACTGAGCTACACCGGCGCGTTATATGGTGGCTTTGGACGGAATCGAACCGCCGACACAAGGATTTTCAGTCCTTTGCTCTACCAACTGAGCTACAAAGCCATAAATATTAAATTAAAAATGGCGGTCCCGACGGGATTCGAACCCGCGATCTTCTGCGTGACAGGCAGACATGTTAACCCCTACACCACGGGACCGTTTTAAGTCATATCGACTTTACCTATTTTAAAGGTCATTTTATGTAAAGTCAATAACTTTTTTAAAAAAATAAAGCCTGGCAACGTCCTATCCTCACAGGGGGAGATCCCCCAACTACTTTCGGCGCTGAGACGCTTAACTTCCGTGTTCGGCATGGGAACGG
>NZ_JACSKM010000028.1:0-768 GCF_018617615.1 Exiguobacterium sp. s189
TAGCTCTTAAATTGACGAAGCTTGCGCTTCATTCAAAAAATTGTAAAACTTATTTTTGCCTCATCGTTCAGTTTTCAAAGTTCGTCTGTAAAAAATAAAATTGGTGGAGCCTAGCGGGATCGAACCGCTGACCTCCTGCGTGCAAGGCAGGCGCTCTCCCAGCTGAGCTAAGGCCCCATATAAAAGTGATGATGGTCGGGAAGACAGGATTCGAACCTGCGACCCCTTGGTCCCAAACCAAGTGCTCTACCAAGCTGAGCTACTTCCCGTAAAAATGGTGCACCCTGAGAGATTCGAACTCCCGGCCTTTAGATTCGTAGTCTAACGCTCTATCCAGCTGAGCTAAGGGTGCGAGACGAATAATCATCATGGGAAAATATTAATGGTACCGAGGGCCGGACTTGAACCGGCACGAGGAAACCCTCGCAGGATTTTAAGTCCTGTGCGTCTACCAATTCCGCCACCCCGGCAAGGTATAATTTCTAGCGGTAGACTTTTTAAAAAGATCAAATGGTGCCGGCGAAAGGATTCGAACCCTCGACCCTCTGATTACAAGTCAGATGCTCTACCAACTGAGCTACACCGGCAGGTGTAAATGGTGGAGGATGACGGGATCGAACCGCCGACCCCCTGCTTGTAAGGCAGGTGCTCTCCCAGCTGAGCTAATCCTCCAATATGTAGCCTGGCAACGTCCTATCCTCACAGGGGGAGATCCCCCAACTACTTTCGGCGCTGAGACGCTTAACTTCCGTGTTCGGCATGGGAACG
>NZ_JACSKM010000029.1:0-593 GCF_018617615.1 Exiguobacterium sp. s189
AGGTGGGGGATGAATCGCCCGGTCCAAAACTCTTTTTCTCTGTGACAGATATGACGAACAAAAGTTCGTCATTCCGTCAGATTCTCCCTCCCTCTCTGCGGGTATCGGATGAGGCAGACACATCACGATCTTCGGAAGGGAGGAGGGACGGACATGCTGAAAGGATACACATACAGGCTCCACCCGACGCCGGCACAGGCCGAGTTCTTCATCAAGACGATCGGCTGCGCCCGGTTCATCTACAACAAGCTGCTCGAGGACCGCATCGCCATCCGCGAGGAGGCGAAAACGGGGAGCGGAACGAGACGGAAACCGGCGACACCCGCCTCCTACAAGCCCCTGTTCCCGTTCCTCGCCGAGGCGGACAGCCTCGCGCTCGCGAACGCGAAGCTGAACCTCGACACGGCGTTCGCGAAGTTCTTCGCCGGGACGGGCGGCTTCCCGGTGTTCAAATCGAGACGGCGGTCGCGCGCCTCCTACACGACGAACAACCAGCATGGCACGATCCGCATCGAGTCGGGAAAAGTCCGGCTGCCGAAGGTCGGGTTCGTGCGGTTCACACAACATCGCCCGTTCGAGGGCGTCATCCGGTC
>NZ_JACSKM010000030.1:0-540 GCF_018617615.1 Exiguobacterium sp. s189
TACTCGGACCCCTGTTCAACATCCGTTCCGTGCGCCAGACCGTGAGGGAGGTTCAGACGAACCTCGCCTATCGCTGGTTCCTCGGTCTCGGCATCGATGAGAAGGTTCCCGACCATTCGACGATCAGCCAGGCCTACCGGCGACGCTTCCAGGGGAACGACGTGTTCCAACAAATCTTCGAGGACATCGTTCGACAGGCGGAATCTCACGGTCTCGTCTCCGGGCGCATCCTGATCACGGACTCCACGCACATCCGGGCGAACGCGAACAAGAAGAAATTCGACAAGGTCGAGGTCGAACGGGTCGTCGGTGCGATCGAGGACGAGCTTCTCACCCGCGTGAACGAGGAACGGGCCGAACGCGGAAAAAAGAACTGAAACCGGCATCTGAGAAGAGGGAGCGCCGGCTCGTCAAGATGAGCCGGACCGACCCGGATGCGGGATACATGTATCGTGACCAGAAGCCGGAAGGCTTTTTCTGGCTGGCGCATCGGACGGTCGACGCCAAGCACAATTTCATCGTCGATGTACACGTCACACC
>NZ_JACSKM010000004.1:0-243314 GCF_018617615.1 Exiguobacterium sp. s189
GCTACATCTGTCACAGGAGGAGAAGACTTTTGGACCGGGCGATTCATCTCCCGCCTACGCTGGGCTACGCCCCGAGACGCTTAGAGGAGGGAGAATTCTCGCCTGATTTAGTTAAAGAACACTAACAAAAACCGTTCAATCGAAGCAGGACGCGTTGTCGCAGCTTCATTTGAACGGTTTTAGCGTCATACCATCTTAAGAAACGTCTTCGCCTGTTGTTCGAGTGTAGCGGCTGAATCCGCTAATTTCTCGAACTCTCGGACCGTCTGTTCGAGCTGTCCAGAGCTATCTTTCACTTTGTGAGAGATACGTCCGATGCTCGTCGACACGTCGTCGATCCGTTTGACGATGCCCTCAATGTTATTGTTCACTTCTGAAATGGAGAGCGAGACTTTGTTTGAGAGATTGCGAACTTCCGTGGCGACGACATTGAACCCGCGCCCATGCTCACCTGCTCGTGCCGCCTCGATGGCCGCATTGAGTGCGAGCAAATTCGTTTGGGCAGCGATTTCGCGAATCGTTTGGACGATGTCCGTGATCGTCTTTGCCTCTTGTTGGAGTGCAAGAAGGTGTTCCCTGTTTTGAATCGATTCTGCTTCAATTTGTTTCACATTTTCTAGCACATGTTCTCCGTCCTGCTTACCAACCTTAGACTGTGCGGATAAGTACTCTGATGTTTCTTGAAGGTTGTTTGCTAGATGGAGAACATCCTGTTGACGTGATGTGATATCAGCTGCAATCTTAGAGACACCAATGACACGTCTGTTCGTATCATCAAAAATAGGCATATAGGTGGCTTCTAACCAAACCGTTCGACCATCTGCAGCAAGACGTTCGATTTTGTCATGATAACTGACTCCTTGCATCAGTTTTCGCCAAAACAAGTCATACTGGGGACTGTTTGCAAACTCCGGCAAGCAAAGGTCACGATGGTGTCGTCCTATCAATTGAGTGACTTCATAGCCCATCGTTCTGGCGAAAATCTCGTTGACGTAGGCGACTCGTCTGTCTTCATTAAATCGGATGATGGCCAAATTATTCTCGATGGCTCGAATCACATGTGTGTCGGTGACATGGGTCGTACTAGAGTGCAGTTGCATCCTAACATCCTCCCTATATCGTTTAGCTTGTTTGTTTTAGGATACCTGATAACTGTAAAAATAAGTATATTATTGTGGCAGAACAAAAAAAGACCTCTTCCACGTGGAAGGGTCAAGGTGTGAGTGTCGCCATGCTTTCATGTAAGTATTCACCGATTTGACGTTCGATGTCGCTTTCTGAACGTTCAAGAGCGAGCGAGAGTTCTTTCACCAAAATGGTTTTGGCGTTCTCTAAAATTTTACGATCTTGTTCGTACAGCTTTTTGTTTGCCTGTAGTGCCTCGATGTGTCGACGGCTCAACGTATTCACGACTTGAGCGATCTCGTGACGATTCCCAGAATGGACAACATTTAAAAATTCACGATTGCGATTGTTCGAATGCGGATTCCATTCAACGCCAGGCGAGCGGAACGACTCTAAAATCTCTAATGCTTCGTCTGCTTCGAGCAACGTCAACATCATCACATTGTCATTATCGACCGGGATGCTGATCTGCAACTTCTGTGAGTTGTTGATGGGGTGAAGCGTATAGTACGATTTCGTTTCTCCTGCGACCGTTTTGTCCGAAATGTCGTCGATCCGACATACGCCATGGGTCGAGTAGATGATTAAGTCTCCAGCTTTAAACAAGTCGATCACCTCTTCCTTACCTATAAGCATAGTCATTCAGAAGGTGAAATGTCAACTCGGTTGACGTTTAGTGCAAGGTGTGCA
The DNA here is from genome assembly GCF_018617615.1 of Exiguobacterium sp. s189. NCBI lineage: Bacteria > Bacillati > Bacillota > Bacilli > Caryophanales > Exiguobacterium > Exiguobacterium sp. s189. Next base: position 1,816 of record NZ_JACSKM010000004.1, read on the forward strand.
TATAAAAATCGTGACGAGTGAACCCGACACGATTACAGTTTCCAGTCCATCCGTAGAATGGTTTTCAGTTGATCGAACGCCTCTTGTCCGATGCCTTCTTGGATTCGTTGCTCGAGTTGCGCTTTGAGCGCCTCATTCTGTTCATAACAAGTGTGACCGAGAGAGGTCAGCTCGATGCATTTGTCCTTTCGATTTTGCGGATGGTCCGTCACGAGGACGAGCGCCTTACCTTCTAGATTCTTAATCAGTTTATGAATCGCTTGCCGCGAGATGTGGACGTCTCGTGTGACCTCGGCAATGGTCGTTTTAGCTTGATAAAGTGTAGCGAGAATATACCATTCGGAGTTTGAGATGTGGATGTCACTCTGCTCATTCCAGGATTGTTCACTTATGCGTCGCACTTGATCGTTTCGTTCTGTCAGTAAATCAAGTAGACGTGTTGACGTTGATGGAGTCAAATCAAGTCACTCCTCTTTCGTTTCCGGCTTTTAGACGTTCCTAACTATACAAAAGCAACTATACCCCGTCAACGTCAATCTAGAACAAAACGAGGCACAAGGCCCCGTTTTTTACTGGCAATCTTTATTTTTGAAATCGATGACCATCCGTCCCTGAATTTTCCCTTGTTCCATTTCTTCAAAGACATCTTGTACTTCGTGAAGACAACGTTTGTGAACGACCGGCACGACGAGTCCTTCAGCCCCGAACTGGAAGGCTTCCTCTAGGTCTTTACGTGTCCCGACGAGAGACCCGACAACTTCAATTCCATCGAGAACGAGACGGGGGATGTTTAAATCCATCGTTTCAGAAGGAAGACCAACAGCCACGACTTTCCCGCAGGCTCGAACGGCGTTGACCGCTGAATTGAAGGCGACTTTTGAGACGGCCGTAACGACTGCAGCGTGTGCTCCGCCGAACTTCTCTTGAACGATGTTCGCCGCATCTCCCTCGTTCGAAGGGTTGATCGTCAAATCGGCGCCACTCTCTTTAGCGAGTTCGAGCTTGTCGTCGTTCAAATCGACAGCGATGACGTGCGCGTTGAAGACGTGTTTCGCATATTGGATGGCTAGGTTGCCGAGTCCACCACAACCGTAGATGACGACCGTCTCCCCAGGCTTCACGTCCGCGACTTTGATGGCCTTATACGTCGTGACGCCCGCACATGTGATACTTGAGGCTTGTGCAGGATCCAAGCCTTCTGGCACTTTGACGGCATAATCTGCCACGACGATACTTTGCTCGGCCATGCCACCGTCAACGCTATAGCCGGCATTTTGAACGTTTCGGCAGAACGTCTCGCGTCCCGTCGTACAATATTCGCAGCGACCACACGCATGGTACATCCAGGCGATGCTGACACGATCGCCGATTTTGAGACTCGTAACATCGTCCGCGATTTGTGATACAATCCCAATCCCTTCATGACCGAGCACACGTCCTTGCACATCCCCGAAGTCACCGGCCGCGACGTGAAGGTCCGTGTGACACACGCCACAGTACTCGACATCGACGAGCGCTTCCCCGGATTGTAATGGACGAATTTCCTTTTCCACGACTTCAATGTTGGCTTTGCTTGCTGAATTGACAACGACTGCTTTCATGTTTGAACACACTCCTTGTGAGAAATTAGCGAATCTGCCTAAACAACACTCTGAATCACACCGTCAGGATATCACAAAAAATGGAAAGGAAGCGCTTTATTTTTGGATAGCATTTGTCTGAAACATGAACTTTTGTCACATGAAGATTTAGGGAAATAGAGATGAATGAAGCAAACGAAAGGAGTGTCAGTTACATGACGCGGACGGAGTTATTTCACACATACAAATCGAAAATTTTACAGTTATCAGATTTGGAGGAAGAGACGTTAAAAAGCGAAGAATTCTTGTTGGACCGTGACGAAAAGAAACAACTCGACATCTATTACGCACCATTCGAATACATTAATCCAAATGCGAAAGTCGTCATCGCGGGAATCACACCTGGTTTGTATCAAATGCGTCAGTCGTTCGAGGCGATCCGTGACTTGAGGGACGCGACAGACGAAGAGGCGCTTCGAGCCGTCAAACAACGTGGCAGTTTTTCCGGTCCGATTCGGAAGAACTTGGTGACGATGCTGGATGATTTAGAGCTACATCATCACTTAGGAATCGAGTCCTCGCTCGATTTGTTTGGGTCAGCAAATCATCTCGTACAAAACACGGCGGTCCTCCCTTATCCGGTCTTTTATAAGGGCAAAAACTATAACGGGTCGAGCCCAGATATGATTCGAACGGATTTGTTTCGACAGTACGTGGAAGGAACTTTCGCTGAAGAGATGGCATATCTTCAAGATGCACTCATCTTACCGATGGGCGTCAATGTGAAGCGAGCTGTGGAATTATTGGTTGAGCGAGGACTCTTGGATCAGGATCGCGTAGTGAGCGGGTTCCCACACCCCTCTGGTGGAAATGGTCATCGCCATCGCATCTTCGCCGAAAATCGAGACGCCATGAAACGACACATCGCCGAACATTTCAAACGCCATCCACTCTGAACCGCACTGCGGTTCTTTTCGTGTGAGCACATGACCTGACATCGACTCTTTACTTCGCTAAAATGGTAAACGGTTGACTCACTCACGAGATGTAGAAAGGATGTCCGCCATGATCACATTGTCGTCCGTCCATAAACGTTATGGACAAGAGATGGCCGTTCGCGATGTATCGCTTCACATTCGAAAAGGAGAGATTTACGGGATCATCGGCGCGAGTGGTGCCGGGAAGTCGACGCTTCTTCGATTGATGAATGTATTGGAGCGACCCGATAGTGGAAGTGTCATAGTCGATGGCGACCAATTGACCGAGCTCTCCAATCGGGAACTCCGCAAGAAGCGCCATCGGATCGGTATGATTTTTCAACAATTTAATCTTGTCGCGAATAAGACCGTCTTTGATAACGTCCTCGATTCACTGAAGCTTGCGAAGCGCCCGAAAGCGTCATGGGAAGCACGCGTGATGGAATGTCTCCAGTTTGTCGGACTTGAAACGTATCGCGATAAATATCCTTCCCAGTTGAGTGGTGGACAAAAGCAACGGGTCGCCATCGCTCGTGCACTCGCAAGCGAACCGAGCGTGCTCCTGTGCGATGAACCAACCTCTTCCCTCGACCCGAACACGACGGCAGAAGTGCTACGTGTCCTCCAGTCAGTCAATGAACAACTAGGCGTCACCATCGTCCTCGTCACGCATGAGATGGATGTCATTCGTCAAATCTGTCATCGCGTCACCGTTATGGCAGAAGGAGCCGTTCATGAGACGATTGAACGGGAGCCGACGGGTGTGGTCGCCATCGATCAGAATCCGAGTTGGTTCGTCGAACAGTTACGGAAGGAGGCTGAACCGAATGCCTGACATCTTGTTGCGCTATCAATCGGAGATTTGGCAGTCCATTGCCGAGACGTTCATCATGGTCGGGGTATCGATTCTTGCCGCGATCCTAGTTGGACTTCCATTAGGTACGTGGCTTTATCTTTCGCGTAAAGGACAACTGTTAGAGAACCAAGTCGTCTTCTCCGTCCTCAACCTGGTCGTGAATATCGTTCGGTCTTTCCCGTTCTTGTTACTCGTCGTGTTTTTGATTCCATTTACACGGCTCATCATCGGGACAGCCATCGGAACAGCGGCGGCGACGGTGCCACTTTCTATCATTGCCATCGCGCATTATGCGCGCCTCGTCGAACAGTCGTTGATTGATGTTCCGCGAGGAGTCGTTGAAGCGGCGCTTTCGATGGGGGCGTCGGTGAAAGATATCATCTTCAAGTTTCTTTACGTCGAAGCCAGATCCGGTCTCGTGCTCGGATTGACGACATCCATCATCAGCTTTATCTCGTACTCGACGATTATGGGGGTCGTCGGGGGCGGTGGCATCGGTGACTTTGCCATCCGTTATGGGTATCAGCAGTTCCAGACCGAACTCATGCTCTATATGATTCTCATCATGCTCGTCTTCGTACAGCTGATCCAATTCACGGGAACGACCGTGGCACGTATCATCGACAAACGCTAAACAGAAAGTAGGAAATGAATATGAAAAAATTGATGGCACTTCTTGCCTCACTCACACTCGTCCTCGCCGCATGCGGGAACGACACAGAAACACAAACAGAACAAGCGAACGAACCGCAGACATTGAAAGTCGCGTCACTCATCCCACCGATGACAGATATGCTTGAAATCGCGAAAGAACAGCTCGCAGAAGAGAACATCGAACTCGAAATCGTCGTCCTCGGAGACAACGTCCAACCGAACTCGGCACTTGCGGCGAAAGAAGTCGATGCGAACTTCTTCCAACACGTCCCGTACATGGAAGAGTTCAACCGTAGCAATGATGCGAATCTCGTTCCCATCGAACCGATCTATTTCGCAAACTACGGCGTATACGCGAAAAACTATGACAACATGGAAGACATTCCGGAAGGCGCGACCATCGCCATCGCCAACGACGTATCGAACATCGACCGTTCGCTCTCCCTTCTCGCACAACATGATGTGATCGAGCTCGGAGAGAAAGAAGGCACGTACTATACACAAGCCGATATCACATTGAATCCGAAGAACTTCAAGTTTGAAGAAGTCGACTTGTTGATGCTCGCTCGTGCATACGATGATGTCGATGCGGTCTTGATGACACCGGCTTACGCAGCACCGCTCGGTTTGACACCGAAGAGTGACGCACTCCTCACAGAAGGTGTCGAGAACGACTTTGCGATCACGCTCGTCGCACGTGAAGACAACCAGGACGACGAAACAATCCAAAAACTCGGTGAGGCCCTCACGAGCGATGAAGTTCGTGCGTTCTTAGAAGAAAATTATGAAGAAACAGCCATTCCGGCGTTTTAAATAAAAAAGATTGAGCCTTCGTCGGCTCAATCTTTTTTAGTACTCTTCGTATTCTCTTGGATCTTGATCATCGATGCGACCATCTGGCTTCGTCAACGCATTGAGCGTCTCCATCTCTTCATCTGTCAATTCGAAGTTGAAGACGTCGAGATTCTCTTTTTGGTGTAACTCACTAGAAGAGCGGGCGAGCGGAATCACACCGAGCTGGATATGCCAGCGCAAGATAACTTGAGAGACGCTCTTGCCTTTTTGTTTGGCGAGTTCGGTGATCTTCTCGTCATGGATGACTGTACGGGCGCGACTGAGCGGGCTCCATGCCTCTGTGATGATGCCGCGTTCCTTATCGGCTTGCCGCTGCTCGACTTGCGAGAAGTACGGGTGTAACTCGATTTGGTTGATGACCGGTGTTTCTCCCGTCTCCTCAATCAAACGGTCGAGATGTTCCGGCATGAAGTTCGATACCCCGATGGAGCGAATCCATCCGTTTTTCTTCGCCTGAATCAAGGCACGCCATGCCTCGACGTACTTGTCTTGTTTCGGGTTTGGCCAATGCAAGAGGAACAAATCCCAATAGTCGAGGTTGGCCCGATACAAGGACTCCCGAATCATCTCGAGTGCCTGGTCGTAGTCATAATATTGCGCGCGCAATTTTGATGTTAAGAAAAGTTGTTCGCGCGGGATGCCGGATTGGCGAACCGCCTCACCGACTGTACCTTCATTATCATAACGAATCGCCGAATCGATCAGTCGATATCCGTTTCGGATGGCACACGTAATGGCGTCGACCCCTGCTTCACCTTTTAAATAAACCGTCCCGAGTCCGATGACCGAGATCTCATAACCGTCATGTAGCTTGATTGTTGGAATACCCATCAAATGCCTCCCCATTCAAAATCCGTTCTCTAGTCGGGTATTCCACTTTCCCCGGAAATGAAACGTTTGAATGTGAGGTCAACGACGAAAGGCTTTGATCAAACCTTCGGCCAGGTCGAGGATACACACGACGATGATCGTGAACAAAATACTCCATACACCCCAGCGACTGATTGTTTCGATGTCGATATTCGTTTGTTCAGTAATCAAAGAGAGCGCTTCGGTCGAAATTAGATCAGGTTGCAGTAAAATGAGTGCCGTGACGATGATCCATACGATATTGAAGAGGGCGTTACACAAGGCGAGCGGCTTCGTCCAGTGTCGAACGATCCATTTATAAATGGCAATCGTGATGCCGAAAACGGCCAAGGCAATGACAAATGGGAAGAATTGATTCAAGACGGACGAATTGAGTAGTGGATAGGATTCGCCATCCGTGACGACGCGAATCAACTGTTCGGCGTTCACATACAATACGACCATCAAAACGGTGGCGACAACATCAAACAAGATCGAACCAAGAGAGATCGAGGTCGAACGAGGTTTCACCTTTTTCAGTTGCTCAGGTTTCCATCTAGAGAAGGGGACCTCGCCCTCAGGTACAACCCGTTCGATGATGAAAAACGTGAGGGTAATCCAGAATAGCGTCTGGACGACAACGTTGAAGATGGCAGCACCGGTCTGAAGGAATGCTTGAATTAAGAATTGACTCCAAGACGTGTCGTCAATCGGGTTGGTCAAATAACCGATGATGGAGAGAATCGTGATGACCGTGACGGCAATCGGTAAGACAATCTTGATGATGTTCACGTACTGTGTGAAGAAAGCTGGTCCGATGAGATGGAGGGGACGATTCGCATAACGAGCAGCGAGAACATGAGGGTCGCCGAGTTCGCGCAACGCTTCAAATAAGGCAGTTTCAGACGGGTCATTTCCAGTCATGTCATCGATGGTCGATTCCAATTCAAGGGCGACATCTTGCCGCATCGATTCAGGGATTCGAGAAGTGACTTCATCGATATACACATCACGAAGATTCATGATTATTTCCTCCTTCAATGAGACGGGTCAACGTTTTCGACATCTTCATCCATTCTTCGTACAACTCCTTCAAAATAGCCATTCCATCCGAGCTGAGCACATAGTACTTTCGAGGCCGACTCTCCGTCGTGTCCCAGGAACTCGTGACGAGTCCTTGTTTTTCAAGTCGACGTAAGAGCGGATAGAGTGTGCTTTGATCAATGTTGATCTCGGCATCAAGTAATGCTTGGACGAGCGAGTAACCATACTGTGGTGTCTTTAACTGACTGAGCACCGCAATCGTCAACGTACCACGACGCAACTCTGTCACCAACGAGGCTTTGACATCGGACATTTTTTCGCCTCCTTCATTCGTTCATCTTTATACTGTATATCATACACTATGAGTCATCATACATCAATGTAGTTAATTATCTAAAAAAGAAATTGAGTCTTTTCCTGATTTTGGGATAATGAAGGGGAGGTGATGTTCATGAAGTGGTGGTGGATGGTTGGCGGTATCGTAATTGTCATGTTGATGGAAGTGAACGTTCGGATATATGGTGGAGCCGCAACGTTCGGTGTGCCGATTGGATGGATGATCACGCTATTGGTCATGACCCAGTTTCGAAAGCCGACATCAACTCGATGGGTTGTGGCGTTTGGGGTGATTAGCGTCAGTATTGGAATCGTGTTATCTGTACCGACTTATTCGGTAGCGGAAGCGGAAGAGACGTTGGACAAAACGTACAGTGATGTGACGTACATGGAAAGCGTACCGACAACCGGGGGAGAATGGAATCCATTTACCCCTCGAAGGGGCTACCGATTTGAGACGGGGAGCGGAAAAGCGGTCTTATTCATCCCGGACTCCGGGAAAACGTTTGAATTGTAAAAAGACTCGCTCTCATGATAGAGGGCGAGTCTTTGTATTAGTTGCGAATCATGTAGTCGAAGGCGCCGAGTGCGGCTGTCGCACCAGAACCCATCGAGATGATGATTTGTTTGTAGGCGCTGTTCGTGCAATCTCCTGCCGCGAACACGCCTGGGACGTTCGTCGCGCCATGACGGTCGACAACGATTTCCCCGAAGTTGTTGCGTTCGACCGAGTCGAGCCAGTCCGTGTTCGGGACGAGGCCGATTTGGACGAAGACGCCTTCAAGTTCGACATGGTGTGACTCGTTCGTCTCACGAGACACATACGAGATGCCGTTCACTTTGTCCGTACCTGTGATTTCTGTCGTCTGAGCGTTCGTGATGACAGTCACGTTCGGGAGGCTGTGGAGACGGTCTTGAAGCACTTGGTCGGCCTTGAGTTCAGGAGCGAACTCGAGGACCGTTACGTGCTTGACGATCCCTGCGAGGTCGATGGCCGCTTCGATTCCAGAGTTACCGCCACCGATGACCGCGACACGTTTCCCTTCGAAGAGAGGACCGTCACAGTGCGGGCAGTAAGCGACCCCTTTGTTTTTGAACTCCGCCTCACCTGGGACGTTGACATTACGCCAGCGTGCACCGGTTGAGAGGATGACACTCTTACTCTTCAAGACAGCGCCGTTCTCGAGTTCGATTTCGACGAGGTCATTTTTCTCAAGACGCTTCGCGCGTTGGAGGTTCATGACGTCGATTCCGTACTCTTTGACGTGCTCTTCTAGACTTGCGACAAGTTTTGGACCTTCCGTATAAGCGGTACCGATGAAGTTCTCGATGCCCATCGTGTCCATCACTTGGCCACCGAAGCGCTCCGCGATGATTCCGGTACGGATTCCTTTACGAGCCGCGTATACGGCCGCACTTGCACCAGCTGGACCGCCACCGACAACGAGGACGTCGTACGGGTCTTTGTCCGAGAACGCAGACGCGTCAGGACCTGTACCGAGTTTCGCTAAGATCTCTTCGAGTGACATCCGACCGTTACCGAACGATTCTCCGTTCAAGAAGACCGTCGGGACAGCCATGATCTCTTTCGCTTCCACTTCATCCTTGAACGCGGCTCCGTCGATCATCGTGTGGGTGATGTTCGGGTTGAGGACGCTCATGACGTTTAGCGCTTGCACGACGTCAGGACAGTTGTGGCAGCTGAGGCTGATGTATGACTCGAAGTGATACGTGCCTTCGATGTTTTGAATCTGTTTGATCGTGTCCGCATCGACTTTCGGTGCGCGCCCGCTCACTTGGAGGAGGGCGAGGACGAGTGATGTGAACTCATGTCCGAGTGGAATCCCCGCGAAGACGATTCCTGTCTCTTCAGACAGACGGTTCACGCTGAAGCTCGGCGTACGCTCGAGTGTCGCGCGTTCGACCGAGATGCGTGATGACATGCTGGCGAGTTCGTTGACGAGCTCGAGCATCTCGTTTGAGACTTTGTCTTCCCCAGCGCTCACACGGAGGACGACATCGCCCTCCATGAGCTGGAGATATTGGTCGAGCTGTTGTTTAATCGCTGCTTCTAACATGCAATCGCTCCTTACAATTTACCGACGAGGTCAAGGCTTGGGCGGAGTGTTTCAGAACCCTCTTCCCATTTCGCTGGGCAGACTTCGCCTGGGTTGTTGCGTACGTATTGTGCTGCTTTGACTTTGTTGACGAGCGTGCTCGCGTCACGGCCGATGCCGCCAGCGTTGATTTCGACAGTTTGGATGACGCCGTCTGGGTCGATGATGAACGTACCACGGTCTGCGAGGCCGTCTTCTTCGTTCAAGACGTCGAAGTTGCGTGAGATGACGTGTGATGGGTCACCGATCATGATGTACTCGATTTTTCCGATTTTCTCAGATGTTTCGTGCCAAGCTTTATGTGTGAAGTGTGTGTCTGTTGAGACAGAGTAAACTTCTACACCGAGGTTTTTAAGTGTAGCGTACTCGTTTTGAAGGTCTTCGAGTTCAGTTGGGCAGACGAATGTGAAGTCAGCTGGGTAGAAGCAGACAACGCTCCATTTGCCTTTAAAGTCGTTCTCTGTAACTTCGAGGAATTCACCTGTTTGGAATGCTTGTGCTTTGAATGGTAGTACTTCTTTGCCGATTAATGACATGGGTTATGTCCTCCTTGTTTTTTACTCTAGCGTTTCTATCTCGACTAGAATAATTATAATGTAATACTAACTTCATATAACGAGCTGGAATTGTCAAGGCGTTTGCATGCTTTGAAATGTGTTGAAATAACTAATGAATATTTATGATTAGCTTAATATCAATGAAGAAAACGGTTACAATAATGATGTATTTTCTTTCTTTAAGTAGTATCTTTACAAAATATTAAATGAGTCACAAACTCGATTGAAAGATGGAGAGTGTATCGTTATTCTCGTCTTTCTGTTCGTGATTATCATTTACAGACGGGGGATTTATTATGAATTATCGAGTTCATTCCCACCGATTCGGTGAGACGATATTGCAGAATAATGAAGAGTTCAAGGAGATTTGGTCAGAGATTCATGACATCATTCAATCAATTAGCGACGATGACATCATCAAATTATTTAATGAAAAATACGCTAAAAAGAACAAGAGTCTATCAAAGGCTTTGAACGAACTATTCAGACTGGAATTTTTGAGAAGAGGATGGATGAGCGAGAGTCCGATTTTTCAGGATCGTGACTATTCAGAGAATGTGTGGCGTCTTGATTTCGCCAAAGACAATATCTCACTCGAGGTCGGATTTAACCATGCGGGTACCATCGCTTGGAACTTATTGAAACCGGTCATCGCAAGCGAACTGAATCACGTTGAAAAAGCGATTCAAACTCGAATCGGAGTAATCATTTGTGCGACTCAACGATTACAGCGAGCTGGTAATTTTGATGGAGCTATTGGGACGTATGAGAAATATGTCCACCATTTGAAGCCGCTGAACACGCAACTCACCGTACCGATTGTCATTATCGGACTTGAAGCACCTGATACATTCAAAATCGTTGAATATTTAAACGAGAAAGGCGAAAAAAGAGGCCACGTAGAGGAATTCTACGCGAACCTGCTTGTCGATGAAACGACCGAGACCTATGATGAACCGATGTTCGATAAAGATTTGGACTGACGTACTTTTTAATCTCAACCACTTCGTATGTGTCGGTTTTGCTTGGCCATATCAACGAAATGAGTGATGGTATAGATGACATGATCAAAATCATCATTGACCTGGTGTTCCCAAAATCGAAGGATGATCCAACCTTCCTCTACATAATGTTGTGTGACGTCGGCATCACGCTCGATGTTACGTCCAATCTTTTGACGCCAAAAATCGGCATTCGTCTTCGGTAGTTTGAAGTGGAGGGGACAGCCGTGCCAATAGCAAGAGTCCAGAAATACGACGACGCGTAATCCAGGAAACGAGATGTCGGGCGTCCCGTAAAGTTTGCGATTGTTTTTGCGGTACCGATATCCGGCCGCCCACAGCGCTTTTCTGACTTTGACTTCCATCTTCGTATCTTTCCCACGGTTTCCGCTCATCGTCTTGAACACGGCTGGACTCGATGCTTTCGGTACGTTTCTGGCCATACCCTCTCCTCCTTGAGTTCTTAGAGAAGGTATTCCCTATACAATCAGCAGATTATCAACAGAATATGTTCAAGATTTAATCATCATGGATTGCTGAAACTTTTTGTGTAAAAAATCTTTGTTGAACATGAAGCATGTTTTTCGTCCACCTTTGAAAAAAGCTTCATAACAAGAGTCACCTCTTCCGCCTTTCGTAGAAATGACTAGAGGAGAATCTGGACATTTGGTCGCTGTTGGGAGGTCCGAAATCTTGTTTGTGATAAGCGCCTTCTGAATCTGTTTATACGTCTTTGCGAAGTCCTCGATTTCGTCAGGGGTGAATGCGACTTTGAACAAACACTCTAACTTTCGCTGTCCATTTTTAGAGGAGTTCTTTTCGCCGAGATAACCGACATAGAAGAAAGTACTCTCTTCAAAAAATAACTTCCAATCAGAAATCTCCCAAGCATCTTGAAAATCTTCTCTGTGGAGAGTTCGGAAGGTTGCTTTTTCAAGGGGATAGTAGTTTGTTTTTATGGGGATACTCCTGATGTCATACGTCAATTTATTGAAAATCTCGACCTTCTCCAAATCCTCTTCGGTGCCAATGACACGTTTCTTAATCATTCCACCTATGCCTTTCGGGATTTTATCTTTAGCAGAATCGGGGTCTACAGTCTTCAGGATTTCAATCTGGGTCATCCCTTTGAATTTTCTCAATCGATTCCACAACCACTCTTCCGGTGTAAGTTCTTTCGGTAGATGCACATCATAGCTTGCGCGATGCTCTTTCAAGACACCTTTTATGAAAGAGTTTTTAATCGAGAAGGCTCTTGTTTTAGCTTTGATGGGAGAATAAGGTTGAACTTGTGTTTGCCCAGACGCGCCTTTGGTGGCGGCTCCTAAAACGACGCTGTTTCCCTCAGATAGTTCGTGTGCGAGTCCTTTCTTTACAAAGTCTTGAATCACCAAGTAATCTTTTTCGATTACTGGTTCGATGGCCGTCATATCGTACAATTGATAGTCACGAATAACAAAATTTCTAGGGTCGCCTCCTTTGACAAATTCATACCAAATAAATAAAATTTTTCGGTTTTTTGAAATTAAAGAACTATATTGAAACTCTTGCTCAACGATTTTTGAAAAGTTGATTTGAGAGAGTGATATCCGTTCTTTGGCAGACCATAGCCCCTTCTTAGTCACTGTGAACCCGGAGACTTTTAGTTCAACCCCTAAATTGTCAAAGTCCGCTTCGGCTTTGTTGTTGTTAGGATATCCATAAAATCCTGTTTCAACTATTTTTCCGAGGATTCCCTTGTCATTCGAAAGTCGTTCAAAATAATTTTCTGTGTCGATTTCACCAAAAGTTTTACCAACAATTTCACTCGTCTTACTTAAAAGTGACTCGATTGAATCAAATTTCAACAATATATAGACCTCCAATAATGGTTATTATTAACATATTACTATAGATTATGATTATATTTTGTAGAAAAGATAAAATAGGATAGGCTTGATCCTTTTTGATATAGGTGATAAACTGTTTTCATTGAGAGAAATGTGTAAATGAAGTAAATTAAAGATAGAAAATACGAAAGGGTGTTCCCATTGATTAAAGTAGTTGAGTTATTTGCCGGTGTAGGAGGTTTCCGCATCGCGCTTGAAGGAATTGAAGATGTGAATGCCGAGCCTACATCCGACAAATTCGATGTGGTTTGGGGCAATCAGTGGGAGCCGGCGACGAAGGTACAACCGGCCTTTGATTGCTATGCTGAACGTTTTAAAGGACGTGGTCAACACGTGAATGAGGATATCGCGCTGTCGTGGATGGAAGCAGGGCCACACCATTTGCTTGTTGGTGGCTTCCCGTGCCAAGACTACAGCGTGTCACGTAGCTTGAAGAATGAGCAAGGGATTCAAGGGAAGAAGGGTGTCTTGTTCTGGGAAATCATGAACATCATCGAGCAGGAAAAGCCACCTTACGTCTTACTTGAGAACGTCGATCGCCTCATGAAGTCACCTGCGAAACAAAGAGGGCGTGATTTCAGTGTCATGCTTCGTGCGTTTGCCGATCAGGGATATACGGTCGAGTGGCGAGTCATCAATGCTGCCGATTACGGTTTTGCTCAACGCCGCCGTCGCATCTTCATCTTTGCGACTCGAGCAGATTTAAAGCATTCAACCCGAGCGGGGAAAGCAAATCCTGAGCAGTGGTTGTTGAAAGACGGGTTCTTTGCACCGACTTTCCCGGTCATGGAGATGACGAGCGAGAAGCATCCGGGCTCGACATTCGAATTGCCGAAAGACATCGTCGAAATCTCGGACACATTCTCTGCGACTTATCGAAATGCAGGTGTGATGACGGGAAATCAAGTGACGACGCTTGAGACGCTCCCGGTTCGAGAAACACCTAAGACGCTCGGCGAAGTCGTCCAAGAGGTGTATGAACAGTTTGGTCCTGCCCCGAAACACTATTACCTGGATACAAAGAAGATTAAAAAATCCGGACGTACAGAAAAAGAAGAATTGGCTTATATGAAAGGGCCGAAAAAAATCGAACGTACTTCTGCGAGCGGTCACGTCTATGTCTATGCCGAAGGAGGCATGTCATATCCAGATTCGCTAGACCTTCCAGGTAGAACGATGTTGACGAGCGAAGGAACGTGCAATCGTTCGAGCCATGTCATCGAAGACCCGTATACGAAAAAATTGCGCTATTTGCGTCCGGAAGAATGTGAAGGGTTGAATGGCTTCCCATACGGATGGACCGCGACAATGACAGACCGCAAGCGATACTTCACGATGGGGAATGCTCTCGTCGTCGGATTGATTGAGCGGATGGGTCATCGAATTGCGGAGATTCATGAGCAAGAAGATGAAAAGAGCTTGTTGCATGAAGTGAAACAGATGCAGTTGTTGGGGACATATAATAACTTTAAATGACAAAAAACTCCCATTATAAAATGGGAGTTTTTTGTTTTGTATTTAGAAAGTATCCCCATGTTTGTTATTATGTAATTATGAAAATATACGTGAAGGTGGTAGTTTGACATAGAGAAATCAGTACTTTCTATTCTAAATTCCTCACAACAAGTTGAAGAGTTTTTAGATAATACTTATTCAAAATATAATGAAATTCCAGAAGTTATTCCGGTAGAGACACATCCGGCAACGACATTTGGACTCCCTAGTTTTTTGTCAAAATTAAGAAAGCAAATTTTTTTATTAGACAGATTACCCACTGTAAAGGAGTTTGCGGAATATTTCACCGAATCTGTATTATCAAACGTTAACCAGTTAGAGTTAGTAAAATACCATATTCAAAGTAAGGCACAAACAGCATATTTAGGACTGGTTCGAGATTTCCATTTCGCACTCCTTCTTAGAGAATCAGGATATTTCGATGAGGTAATCAATCATGAAGAAACGGATCTTCAGATGAAGCTAGATATCATTGTAAAAAAAGACGATATCTTTATGGGGATTCAGCTGTTTGCTGGAGATGAAGATGAAAAAACATCAAAAATGTCGAACGCCCTTAAAACGCGATCCATTCAGTCAGGGATAAAAGAATACTACTTTCCATTGGGTGGGAAATTTGCTAGACCGCAACGGAGAAAAACTAAAAATGGAAATACGACATATGAATTGTATAGTCGTGCCGATGTCGAACACATCGCTGAAATCTTCATAAAAGAGTCTCCGAATAAAGTCGATTCTTCTGCAGTTCCAAATCAATTTATATCATTGTCACCTCATCTGACCAAAGAGGCTTACCGTACTGGTGAAAAGACTCCTTATTCAATCTTATTGATTGAAAATGAGCTTTCAAATTGTCGAATAGAAGAGCTAAAAAAATGGGCAACGCAGGGGACGAAGGTTGACGTCATTACAAGAAATATAAGTAGCATAGAAGAGCAAAAGAACCTTGCGGTGTATGAGCTTTCTCAAAAAGTTGATGAGACGCTTTTGATTAATGATGGCCGGATGTCTTCGAAGCATGAACGTTACATAGAGAACAACCATTTGAGTTCCCGGTTCAACTGGGGTCAATATCGTGTTGAACACGCTCCATCAACTGCAGACATTATAGTGAACGCTGGTGCCGGTAGCGGGAAGACAACCACGATGATTTCGCGCATCATGTATTTAATTCATACAAGTGACGTCAAACTAGACTCTATAGTGATGATTACATTCACTAGAGAGTCTGCGGCGCATATGCGAAAAAAAATTAAAGAACGTCTCCAATCTTATTATCAGACTACAAATCTAATTAAATATTTAGATTTGATGGAGCAAGTCAATAGTATGAGAATTATGACGATAGATGCCTTCTCCAAATATTTGTTTGAGCAATTAGGTGTGGTCGAAGGCTGGGGGAATACTGTCAGTGTTGCATCATATAAATATCGAACAGAAACAATCATTCGAGAAGAGTTTGCAAGGTACCTTACTGAAGAGATTGACGAAGAAGAGGTTTCTTATTTTTCTGATGTTAAAGAGTATGAAATGATTAAATTTTTCATGCACGTCCAAAGCGAACTAGATAAAAAAGGATTAAGCGGTGACAGCGAGTCTCTCACTTGGGATCTTGCAGAAGACAGCCAGAGAGACATGAAGTATCAGCAAGCGACCCAATATGTAATTGAGCGCATGGCGAATCGAATCAAGCAAGAAAAATTGAGAGATAATGCCCTGACGTTGTCGGACATAAAACGCGATTTATTAAAAGTTGTTAAAGGTAATCGACAACTGTCGATAGAGCCTAACATCGATTATATCTTTGTTGATGAATTTCAAGATACGGATGATCCTCAAATCGAATTACTCGTATCTTTATCGAACTCACTGAAAGCCAGGTTGTTCGTAGTGGGAGATATCAAACAAGCGATTTATCGTTTTCGTGGGGCGAGTCATACAGCCTTTGAGAGTTTAAAACGACTAAAAAATGACTTTCTCTCTTATGAATTGACAATTAATTACCGAAGTTCGAAAGCGTTGCTAGTAGAAATGGAAAGACTGTTCAAAGCATGGAAGCAGAAAGGTCGATTACCAAATGAAATGAAAAATGGTATTGATACGGGTAGATTAATTTCTCATCTATCCTCGTCAGTTGATAAAAAAGAAACTTTAAATATCTCGACAACTAAAAATCCTAAACTCGACGATAGCATTCTTCACATGTATGATACATTGCCATCAGATGATAAAAAACAATCAGTACTTGGTATTTTAGTAAGAAAGAACAAAGAGGCACAAAAAATAAAGGAGTTATTAAGAGGTATAAGGAAAAATGGTCGAAATGATTTAATATTTGAAGTTTCCGTAGGTGGAGGTCTCTTTAAATCGTCAGCGGCCAAAGACCTCCTTCTGCTGATTCGTGTATTAAAAAATGAGGGTTGTCCGGAAAGTTTTTTTGCTCTTCGTCAATCATCTTTCGTTGAGGACGTGTTTGATGTTAATCATCTTGTGCAGTACGAAGGGGATATTGCTCGACTGACTTTAGAGATGAATCGAAACCTAGATGACGAAAGATGGCAGTGGATACGCAAGGTGCGAGAAGATTTACGAATCAAACCTTTTTATAAAGTGCTTCAAAACGCCGTGATGGAACTTCCGTATAAGAGAATCATGGGAGAACAAGGGTACCAACCACACGAACTCATTCAGTATGAAAGAAATCTGTATAAAATACTAGATATTGCAGTCAAACGTTTGAAGGGCGAGGTCAACGATCCAGTCTCTATATATGATTGGTTGAAAATTCAATTGGCAACGAATCGAGACGAAGATGAAGCCGATATCGATTCCAAAGATATTAACGAAGATAGAGTCATTCGAGTTATGACTGTTCACAAGGCGAAAGGACTTGAATTCCACTCTGTATTCCTTCCGTTTACCGATTCAAGTCTGATACAAGGTCATCAACATAAAGTACTACTCACTTCTAAAGGTCTGAGCAATCATGAAAAAGTATTAGCTTTTCACTTTAAAGAAGGTGATGAAGTTGTGACTACAGCTTCATTCAAAACGATAAAAGCTGAGGATATCGCCGAAACGTTAAATGAAGAAACGAGACTGCTCTATGTTGCGATGACCCGAGCCGAACAACGTCTATGGATTAATGCGGCTCGACCTCATACTCAAAAGGGATTAAGGGATAAGGACACGTGGGAAAAATTAATACGAACTGCTGCACGAAAGGAAACATCAAATGAATAGACAGGTACTTACTTACCGGGTGCCGAGTGACTTAACATGGAAAGACTCAAAGTTTCAAAAAGAATATAATGATGTCCTCCATATCACAGCGACACCTACGTTACATGAATCAATTAATGAGAATCTGAGGATATATCAATGGTTAAAATCACCTCTTCTAACGATCAATCCATTGTTAGAAGAGGTGCAAGGCAAGGCGTGGAGTGGTCAAAAGAATCAAATGCGTCAATACTTAGAGATTTCACAAATTCTTAGAAATAGATGGGAGTCTTCGTCGCAAGCTGACGTTCGAATGAGGAAACATATTCTATCATTCGAAAAAAATAGAAAAGAACTGATTTATACTATCCGATTATTAAAAGAGTTGCGGTTAGACAATGTGTTTTCGACTCTTGTCGACAAAAGTGATGAAGAGTTATTGCTCCATGACATTATGAGTGAGATGCGTGATGATATTCGACCGGTCGAATGGGAAAAACAACTACTGTCAAACCCCGCGTATTTTTCTCGAATTGTAAAAGAGTTCTTGCAGCAGAATTCGAAAACCAAGAATAATCTGCATCAGTTTAATGTTGGTGAAGAAGAGCAGATTAATGATCGGGTTGAGGCTTCTTTAAGTAAAAGAAAGATAGTCTTACATGGCTTTTACTTCATTACCCCGTTGCAGGAGTATTTTTTCAAGCATTTAGAACAACAGTTTGAATTGATATTCGTGAATTATTATGATGAACTTTTGCCTCATACTTATGAAACGGTAGAACGATTCCTATGGAAAGATGAGGTACCGTGGTCAGCCTCATTCAACGAACCAGCTGTTCAACATCCATACTCGGTACAGTTGTTAGAGGGGATTGAAGGTCGTCAATTCCATTCTTTCAAAGAAGAAAAACTAGGAAAAGTGACTGTGTATTCGAACATGCTAGAGTTTCTTTCGAAGGAACGGGAAGTTCGAGAGCGTGAAAAAGATGAAAAATATGAACATTTCGTTTCTTGTCGAGGTGGAGAAATACGGGAACAGTTATACTATGCTGGGTTGATTGAAAAAAAAGCGCCATCATTAATTGATTATCCTATTGGTCGTTTTCTATTCGAACTGCATAACTTGTACACAGAGCAAAAAACACCGCACAATAATTCTTCGGTTATTGAAAAGGTATTGAAACCAGATGTATTACAAAGATTATTTAACAGTGGACATCTTTATGTCGATGGAAAAGATGGTTCCAAAATCAACATGTCCATGTACACAAAACAGTTAGACCAGCTCCTTCCTTATTTTTACCTTGGTGAAGGATTTCTTGATGGACGAGAGGCTCAATTTCTGACAATAGAAGAATGGCTTGAAAAGATAAATTTTTTGATAGAAGAAAAAATGAGATGGGAATCATTCCGTCCATTGCCTGCGGGACGTGTCCATCGCCTCCACGGGAGGCCTCTTGAGCAGCTTTCTTATTTCAAAGTAAGCATCGAAGATATGAAAGTGATACAACAGGGTCTCCTTATGATTGGTCGAATGGTTCATCAACTTTTCGAAGTGGAAACTGACGTGAGAATTGGAGAACATCTTGAAAAACTCAAGACCTATGTCAGTGTCTCTGCCGAAGAGAAACGTCATGAGGAAGAAGTAGTCTTGTTGAAAGACTTGATGATGAAACTTGGAGAATTGAAAGATGAGACTTTGAAATTCTCACTATTAGACATCATGGATGGTTTACGTTTTTATCTCCAATCTGGACTACAAAGTTATGACGATGAAGAAGAGATGATAGACAAGGTGGGGGCGCTATTCGTCGCAGATGGGATGGCGTTTAAGCAAAAACGAAACATCCACCTGGGCTTCACTGATGCGGACGCGTTACCGATGAGTACCAAATATAAAATCTGGCCACTTTCAAGTAAAACTATCGATGAATTGAGCGTCTTCAGATCAGAGCTACACCTTTTCAAAGAGTTGAAGGATCACTCTGGGGCCATAACTAGATATTTGTTATATACGTTGTTAATTGGCGCAGATGATGTAAGGATTTCGTACGTAAGAAATTTAGAAACGGGTTACGATTTAGACATGGCTTACTATTTCAAAGTGGCTAATTTCATCGAAGAACCTTCGAACCTAAAAAATGAAGAGATTGATTCAACAGAAAAGAAAGACGATATTTCCTTACCAGATTTTAAAGATAGACTCTTAATAGATGAGGCCAATCAATGTCCACAACGTGCTACATTCTCATATATCTTGAATGATTTTGGCACTTATTCGTCTCGGTTCCATCAACAACTTTTATATAAGAAAATGTTGAGAAGCGTTTATCATACCTTCAAAAATTGGGAAAAAACTGAGATGTATCTTTCTTGCCTCTATCCGCAGTTGAGCGGGGCATACAAGAAATTAATTTTGCAGGAGGTTAAAAATGAAGTTGCCCAATATCCTCGTCAAGATGATCGATATAAAATCGAAAACGTTAGTTATAACGGTTCTTTGAAGAAATTTAGATTATTTTATAATTCACCTAATCAGACAACTGACAGTCTAGCTAACCCAGGAAGCCATTGTCGATTTTGTGAGTTTCTAGAGATATGTCGAGAGGGGCATTACGCGATTGATGATGAAAAATAGGAATCGAGAAAAGTTCGAAACCTTGAGTCAAGAGTTTATATCGGCATGGATAATACCTCTTGTGAAAAGAGAGCCGCAAGGGATTCGGCAGGAAATTACCGATTTAAGTGTTTTGAAAAAGCAGGATCAAGAATTAGAGGAACAAAGACGGAAGAGTTTTTTTGAAGACGACTTTTTTTAAAGATGGAGTGATCACATGGTTAAAATCACCGTTACAAAACAGCAAAACGACGCCATCAACTTTCAGGCAGAGCACGTGTTAATCAAGGGAGCTCCGGGTAGTGGGAAAACGACTGTCCTCTTAATGAAAATTGAAAAGATTTTACAAACAAATCCAAGTGCTAAAATTTTGTTGATTACATACAATAAGACATTGGCCGCCTATGCGCAGAAGTATTTAGCAGACAGAGGATACAGTCAGAGAAACCTAGAGGTGCGCACGTTTCATTCTTGGGCGTATAAGTACTTGAAACCGATTAAGGGAAGGTTTTCTTCCTCATCTTATCAAGAGGCTACGCTTTTTGATAACTGTTATGAGGATCGAAGAACGACAAATCATCGCTTCTATAGCGATGAGAAATTCAAATCATTCTTGAAAGACGAGATTAAATGGATTAAAGGGAAAGGCATCATTTCTGAGGAAGAGTATTTGAACGTGCGACGGAGTGGACGTGTAGTCAGTCTTCAGCAACCTGATCGCAAAGAAGTGTTCGCATTCATGAAGCACCTGGATAAGGGCTTGGCTATGAAATCTCTTGTTCCTTTCGATGATTACGGCATCCAACTATACAAAAATCTTGATGTGGTTAAAGCGAGAGAGACATATGATTACGTTATGATTGATGAAGCTCAGGATTTAACACAAGTTCAGCTCATCGTATTGAGAGAGTTGAACCCAAAGAGCCTAATTGTCTCTGCGGATATTGGTCAACGTATTTACAAGACAGATTTCACTTGGAGAAGTGTTGGAATTAATATTGTCGGAGGACGCACAAAACATTTGGAAGAGATGCATCGATCATGCCGAGAAATTGTCACCATGGCACTTCCGCTCTATAACAAAGATTTGAACAGCAATTCCTCAAAAAACAGTGAAGAAGCTCGAGAAGAGCTTGTTATACCTAAAAAGAGTAGCGGGTTCACTCCAGAAATCTATCAGTATGATACTTACCAAGATGAGTATGAGGGTCTCGTAGAATTGATTAAAGAGCAGTGGGATAAAACTACGAATAAAGACATTACAATTGGTGTTCTATTCCGACACAACAAACAACTCAAAGGATTTATAAAGATGCTGCCTTACAATATCCCGAATGAGCATATCGAAAAGGAGAACGGGAGTTGTTTAACACCCGGAGTTAAACTCGTGACGATGCACTCCGCAAAAGGGCTCGAATTCGATATTGTCATTATTCCGAGATTTACCGACAAAAATCTTCCGAATCTAAAAAATGTAGATGAAGAAGAAGTTGAGGACGCTATTCAAGTGGAAAGAAGATTGCTATATGTGTCGATGACAAGGGCAAGGAGCAGGCTTTTCTTAACTGGATACGGCAAGAAAATGAGTCGCTTTATGGACGAATTTGATAAAGCGACATATAACCTCATCTCATATATCTAGGTTTTTGGAGAAAAAAATAAAGTTAAGCAAAACCTCTTTTAAGAGCGATTTCGTGAAGGATTTATCACTTGAATTCTAACCGTTTCAATCAATCTAAAAAGAGGTTTTTTATAATGGATTTATGAAATTTGTAAAAATAGGAGGATGTTTATGTATTTACCACCGTTGCAACCTAGTGGTAGGGACCGAGAATTTAAACAATATAGTGAATTACAAAGATATCAAGTGATTATCGGACATTTGATGGATGGATTGACACATAGAGAGATGGATGAGAGATTCTTAGGTTTAGATTCAGAAGAATCAAAGGGTTACCAATCCATGGGGATTCTTCATTATCTGGGTTTGAAGAAGGCATTCAAGTCAGTGTTTAAAAGTTTTACATTGGAACAGATGTTTCAAGAATTTAAGAGTCAAAAGGGTTATGAAAATATCGTTGCAGTTCTATCGGAAGTTGATTTAGGCGAGTATAACGCAATGGAAGATATCAGAGCGGAAGAAGCAGAAGATGGTAATTTTGTTTATGAAGGTAAAGAGAGATACTACTACGGTAAAAAGTATGAACGAGATGCTTCGAACCGGAGAAAAGCCATAGAATTTCATGGGGTCAACTGTATCGTGTGCGGCTTCAATTTTGAGTCTGTGTACGGTGAGAGAGGTAAAGATTTTATTGAAGTACACCATTTAAAACCATTGAGCACTCTAGATGAACCTGTGATAGTAAATCCTAAAACTGACTTGATTCCCGTCTGTTCTAATTGTCATAGGATGATTCACCGGAGAACTGAACAAGTACTGTCACCAAATCAGCTACGGCAGCTGATGAACAATAGATAAATGAAAAGACAGAGGTCGCCCTCTGCCTTCACCGTCACTCCGCCATCAACGCACACACCGCATTCGAATACGCTACCGGATCTTCAATCGGTAATCCTTCAATGAGGAGGGCTTGCTGATACAAGAGGTCTGTATATTGTTTCGCTTTTGCTTCATCTTCCTTATAAACACGTTGGAGCGTCTGGAAGATGGCATGCTCAGCATTCACTTCAAGTACTTTCTCCGCTTTCATACCGCTGCCATTTGGCATCGCGTTCAAAATCTTCTCCATCTCGATCGAGACGTCACCTGCGACCGTCAGACAGACCGGATGTGACTTGAGGCGTGTCGAGGCACGCACTTCTTTGACGCGGTCCCCGAGTTCTTCTTTCATGAAGGCGAACAAGTCTTGGTTGTCCTCGTTGAGCGACTTCGCTTCCGCGTCATCGAGACCGAGGTCGCCGCTCGCAATCGATTTGAACTCTTTGTCTTCATACGACTGAAGCATCTTGATTGCGAACTCGTCGATTTCTTCTGTGAAGTAGAGGATTTCATATCCTTCCTCTTTTAAGCGCTCTGCTTGTGGTAAGAGATCGATGCGATGGATTGATTCGCCTGTCGCATAATAGATGTATTTCTGATTTTCTTTCATCCGCTCAATGTACTCTTTGAGCGAGACGAGTTTCTTCTCATGAGAAGAATGGAAGAGAATCAAGTCTTTCAATTCGTCTTTGGCTGCGCCGAACTGGTCGTACACGCCGAACTTCAATTGGCGACCGAACGACTCGTAGAACTTCTCGTAGTCCTCGCGCTCGTTTTGGAGCATCTTCTCGAGCATCCCTTTGATTTTGGACTTCACGTTCTTCGCAATCACGCGAAGCTGGCGGTCTTGCTGCAACATTTCACGGGAAATGTTGAGTGAGAGGTCTTCAGAGTCGACCATCCCTTTGACGAAACCGAAATAGTCCGGCAAGAGGTCTGGTGACTTCTCCATGATCAAGACGCCGTTCGAGTAGAGCTCGAGCCCTTTCTCAAATTCTTTCGTGTAATAGTCGAACGGAACCGTTGACGGGATGTAGAGAATCGATTGATAACGAATCGTCCCATCGACGTTCAAGTGAAGATGCTTGAGCGGCTCATCAAAGCCATAGCGCTTCTCGTGATAGAACGCTTTGTAATCTTCGTCTGTCAACTCGCTCTTACGTTTTCGCCAAATCGGCACCATGCTGTTGACGGTCTCTTCTTCCTTGTAGTCCTCATACTCTTCTGAGTCCTCTTTTTGACGATGCTTCGTCACATCGAGTTTGATTGGATAACGGATGAAGTCCGAATGTTTCTTGATGAGCGAACGAATCTCATACTCTTCAAGGAATGACGAATACGCATCATCTTCCGTGTCTGCCTTCAAGTGGAGCATGATTTCTGTACCGATGTCCGCTTTGTCTATCGGTTCAATCGAATAGCCATCTGTGCCTTCTGACTCCCATACGTATCCTTGTTCACTGTCAATCGAGCGAGTCCGCACGATCACGCGGTCAGCGACCATGAACGCGGAATAGAACCCGACCCCGAATTGACCGATGAGGCTATGGTCTTCTTCCATCTTCGTCGCCTGTTTCATGGCGAGTGAACCGCTCTTGGCGATGATTCCGAGGTTCGTTTCGAGTTCTTCTTCTGTCATCCCAATCCCTGTATCGCGAATCGTGATTGTCCGCGCTTCTTTGTCGAGTTCGACTTTGACGAAGTAATCGTCTTTGTTGAACTCGATGCTCTCGTCGGAGAGGGCGCGATAATACATCTTATCGATCGCGTCACTTGCGTTCGAGATGAGCTCGCGCAAGAAGATGTCCTTATGTGTATAAATTGAGTGGACCATCAACTCTAAAATTCGTTTCGATTCCGTTTGAAACTGTTTCTTTGTCATGATCGTTCTCCCTTTTTTGTCTGTATTTTGGCACTCTCGTATAAAGAGTGCTAACACTATTGATTATCCTAAAAATTAGGAAGATGTCAACCGGATTTGAAGAAAAGATTGACGAGGACGTAGGTTTCGCATATAGTTGAGTACATGCGATGAGCTGGTCTATGTAAGACGGCGGACATTCCCTTGAGGAGCACGTTGTGGAGCGTGGTCCGTCGCGGTAGACTTTCGAGAGCACCTCTAGTGAGAGGTGCTCATTTTTTGTATACGGGGGTAGAAGGATGAACTTACACACGATTCACCACGTCGCAATCATTGCGTCGGATTACGATAAAGCCAAGCAGTTTTATGTCGAGGCACTCGGATTCGAAGTGATTCGAGAACACCACCGCCCCGAGAAACAGGATCACAAAATCGACTTACGTCTTGGTACATATGAGCTCGAGCTGTTCATCAAACCGGACAGTCCCGAGCGTCCAAGTTTTCCGGAAGCATGTGGTCTTCGCCACTTGGCCTTCAAGGTCGAGGACATCGAGTCCGTCGTCGCCGAATTGAATGAACGTGGGATTGCGACAGAACCGATTCGTCGTGATGATTTTACAGGAGAGAAGATGACTTTCTTCTTCGACCCCGATGGACTACCGTTAGAACTGCACGAATAAACCCCTTCACAAGGAAGGGGTTTTCTTATGCCCGAATGGATGCGAGGAACATCTCTTTTAAAGCACGCAATTGTACGGCCGGTTCGATATCGTCCTCTAAATAACTGATGTGAGACTTCAATAGGATGTTGTTGCCGAACGTCCCGAACGTATTGATGATTGTGACGACGGTCACCTTCACATCGATATCCGAGCGGAATGAACCGTCTCGTTTCCCGTCTTCAATCAACGGTTCGAGTGTCTGCATGATTCGTCGTTGTACCTCAATGTATGTCTCGATGCCAGGAAGGGGTGTGGCGACGAACGATGCATAGCTCTCGAACGCCTCACGAAAACGGGCGTGGTCCGTCCGCTCCAACTGCATCTCGAAAAAGTGGTTCAAGATGATCTCGAGCCGTTCATAGGCATTGCCTTCCTCATTCACAAACTGTTCAAATCGCTCGAGTGTCGGCTGTAGATTTTTGACGGCCGCTGCGACGATCAATTGGTCTTTCTTCGGAAAATAGCGAAACAGTGTCGCTACCCCAATCCCTGCCGCATCCGCAATGTCCTGCATTTGAACTTTCTCAAAGCCATTCTCTAAAAATAAGCGTTCGGCCTCTTGGATAATCAGCTGGATTCGTTCTTCTTTGTTTTGTTGTCGTTTACTCAATTCCATCACCTCATTGTCTGTCCCTAGTATATCGTCTTCGAGCAGTTTCGTTGAGATTAATGCCATATCCAATTATGATTATGATAGTTAGACTATCATAATTTAATGAATGGAGCTGGGACAATGCGTTTACAGGGGAAAGTAGCGGTCATCACAGGGGCAGGAAGCGGTATGGGAGAGTCGACGGCATGTCTATTCGCAAAAGAAGGAGCGACGGTCGTCGCAACAGATATCAATGAACAAGGGGTACAAAGCGTAGTCGAGTCGATTCGTGCACAAGGTGGGGAAGCCATCGCAGTGAAGCATGACGTGACCTCACGCTCGAGTTGGGAAGACGTGTTTGCAGAAGTGGAAGCGACGTGTGGCAAATTGGATATCCTCATCAATAATGCCGGAATCGCACTCGCGAAACCGTTCTTGGAACAGACAGAAGAGGACTGGGCGCGCACGTATCGCATCAACATCGATGGGGTTATGTTAGGGACGCAGTATGCAATTCCGCTCATGACAGAGAATGGCGGAGGATCGATCGTCAACATCTCCTCCATCTCAGCACTGACAGGTATGGCAGGTGCCGGGGCATACACGGCCTCGAAAGGTGCTGTCCGTTCTCTCACGAAAGCAGCGGCCGTCGATTACGGGAAGCAAAACATTCGCGTCAACTCGGTACATCCAGGGTACATCGTGACACCGATGAGTGCGCCACACATGGAACATCCAGACTATAAGCAACATTTCTTGAATCAAATCGCTTTGCCGAATCTCGGACAAGCGGATGAGGTGGCGGCAGCCGTGCTCTTCCTCGCGTCAGACGAAGCGAATCATATTAGCGGGATCGAACTTCCGGTAGACGGTGGCGTGACGGCGAAATAACACCATGTGGATTTAGTTCTTCTGAACTGAATCCTTTTTTGTATTCTTGAGTCGTAACTGTCTATGCTAACTAGGAGGTAGTTTCGTTATTTAGGAGGGATTAGATGAACTGGTATTTAGATGATGCACATGCATTGCATCGAGCAGCTCCTTATACGTTTTATATACCGAGCACAGCGGTATTGAGCCGATTAAAAGTCGATGACTATGTGAAATTGATTTTTGCGACTGATGTTGCTGAGCCTGATGGGTATCGGGGAGAACGGATGTGGGTCCGAATCACATCGGTCAACGGTAATCAGTTTGAAGGTGTGCTCGATAATGAGCCGTATCGTTTACCAATCACGTTAGGTACCGTCCTTTCGTTCGGGATGGAGCATATTTGTCAGACCGAACTTGAAGATCCAGCTGAGGATGAGTGGGATTATTATATGGATACGCTTGTGACGGTCAGTGCGGATGTGTTAGAACGTGAAGAATTTCATTTTATGTTGCGAGATGAGCCACATGAGGAAGGGGATTCAGGTTGGTCCTTTTTGAGCGGATATGAAGATGATGCTTACTTAAATGATGCAGATCATTTTCACATCGTTTCAATCGGTGTCATCTTGAATATCGATGACTCTATCCTAACGTTCGTTAAACAGCCACCACTTTGTGTGTATGAACGTGACGAGGATGGAGAGTTTCAAGAAATTGAAGACTTCGACTGGGATGGGTATTTGAATGGCTAACAAAAAGTCGTCGGTGTGCCCTTTGTTTACCAGATTAAATAGGCACGTTAATTTAGAGGAAGTTGGTGCGAAAAGTGAAAACTCAATTCGAGATGGAACGGATTTGGATGGATGAGACTGAGCTGTTCTATCAGGTTAGGCTTCAGCTCCATGCATCCGTCTGTTCGAGCAATCAAGATGTATATATACAGGACGAGACGTTGCAAGAACTGATTGACTCAATCGATGGATTCAATAACATATGGGGAAAGAATCCCGTGACTTGGGAGTTGTTGAACCCGGATGCGGATGACCAAAAAATCAGCCTCACGTTCACACTGATTGATCGGACAGGCACGATTCAAGTCGACGTCTTCATCCATGACGAGTGGCCACACGATTCGTTCGATCACTTCCATGCGACTTTCAAGTTCAGAACGACAATGGGTCAGCTCGATGACTTGAGCGCTCAACTCAAACGTTTCATTCGCCGTGAGACCGACCATGTCGCATCACTTCGACCAGAATAAAAAAACAAGCCTAGACGCGCGTCTAGGCTTGTTTTAGTACCATTCTTTCGGTTCGTAATTCAATTCACGGAACAACTGCTCGCGCTCTTTTTTCGAAAGGTCGCGCCATTGTCCAGGCGGGAGTTTCCCGAGCGTGATGTTCATGACACGCACGCGTTGAAGACGGAATACTTCATAGCCGAGCGCCTCACACATCCGACGGATCTGACGGTTGAGTCCTTGCGTGAGGGTGATGTTGAAGTCGAATTTCGAGAGCGGACGCACTTTACACGGTAGCGTCTTCTGTCCGAGGATTTTGACGCCGGCTTCCATCTGTTCGACGAACTCTGGTGTGATCGGCTTATCGACCGAGACGATGTATTCTTTCTCGTGCTCGCCTTCTGCGCGGAGGATTTCGTTGACGATATCGCCATCGTTCGTCATGAGGATGAGACCTTCTGAGTCCTTATCGAGACGACCAATGTTGAAGATGCGGAGCGGGTGGTTGACCATGTCGACCAAGTTTCCTTTTACTTTCTTCTCTGTCGTACTCGTGATCCCGACCGGTTTATGGACGGCGATATACACGTTGTTTCGTGCGACACGTGCGACCGAACCGTTGACGAGGACTTCATCCCCCGGTTTGACCTGGTCGCCGATTTTTGCTTTTTTCCCGTTGATGGTGACGCGTCCCTCTTCGACGAGACGGTCGGCTTGGCGGCGGGACGCCTTGCCTGATTCACTGATGAATTTATTGATGCGCATGTATACACGTCCTTTGTTTGGCTTCGTCCTATCACTATAACGCATTTTATGAACTCTCGAAAGCGGGAAACGAACGGGAGAGGAGGGATGACATGGAGGCAGTACAATTGTTACAAGATGCAATCCGATTTCAAGCAACGTTATGTGAGACATCGTTTGGTCAAGAACTGATTTCGGAGGCATCGCCTGTCCTTTGGTACGGTCGTCCTCGTGCGAATCAATGGCTGACTATTGGGACGAACCCGTCACGCGGCGAGTTTTTACATCGAGATGGGACACCGAGAACGGGGCAAGCCCAAAAGTTCTATTGGCGTGACGCGCTCTCGTTTGAAGATTACCTCGGAAATGAAGAGGCGCTACAAGAAACGATTGAACGAGCATCGGCCTATTTCGAATCAGGTCGCGCGACGACGAGCTGGTTCGGAAAACCGGGTGGCGCCAAACTTGAGGCGCTGTTGAACGGGATGGGGCGAACGTTTTATGACAATCCGGCCTCTGTCATCCACGTCGATTTTTTTAAACTTGCGACGTATGAACAAATGGGGAAGATGAAGGCCGGACGCGGTTGGATGGAGCATCCGACCTCAATCGAGTTATTAGAGCGCACAATTACAACCATCAACCCGACCCGTTTGATTGTGCTCGGGCGAGAGAATTGTCGTGCCTTCACAGGTTTCTCGACGACGGGGAGACTGGAAGCTTATCCTGCCATCACCTATGAAATCGGACGCCATGAATCAGGCATCCCGATGATTGGACTTCATATGAAGCCGTCTGAAGTGTTCGTCGGGCTCGGGAATGGTCGTGATTCAAACGGGCTACATTACGGGTCATATGCAAAGCGCGAGCATCTGTTACGAATCGGACAAGCGCTTGAAACGATTATGGACGAGTGGCTGGTGGATGGACGCGTGTGATACTTCCCCAGAAATTGAATTCATTGAAGTCGATATAGCGCACGTCTTTTGAACGGTTGTCGAGCACGGCCAACAAGATGACGTCCGGAAAACCCCGTTTTTCAAACTGTAAATAACCGATTCCCGTGACGGAATGATTTTTATAAAAACCGTTCGCCATATTCAACACAAACGGGCGACCCGCTTTCAGCTCACGCTCAAACGTCGACCATTTCCATAGATAGCGGGAACTGCCTCGACCGTCATACCCGTATCGCTTCCACAGTTTCGTAATGATGGTGGCGATTTGAGTCGGGGGTGTCCCTTTCTCATCTTTGAAATGATGCCTGAAGGCGATCTCGCGCACATCTTCTTGAATCTGTGTCACATCATCTGGGATATTCGTATACCCATGGTCTCGATAGAAACGAAAGATTGCGGTGATGGACGTCAACGTACAGTTGTTCTTTCCGTTTTCGAACTGGCGTTGGAGTAAGACGGGCACGCCTTCAATCTGTACAGAGCGCTTTAATGTCCAGCGTCCGTGATACCGATCGTTCACGTAAAGCTCTGGGTCGATGATTCCGGCATATCCGTTGTTCGCGACCTCGAGTTGTCCTGCAAATGGGTGCTCCATCTTGATCTCCCTCCTTTTTCTTTTAGTATACAAAGGACGCCCTATCTCATAAAAGAGAAAGGGCGTCGTTTTCGTTAAAAGACAAGATGCGCGATTCCGACGATGATCGGAAGCGTGATGAAGGTGCGTAACAAGAAGATTAAGACGAGGTCGAGGAATGAAATCGGTAGTTTTGAACCGAGCAACAACCCCCCGACTTCAGACATGTAGATCAGCTGAGTGACAGACAGTGTGGCGATGACGAAACGTGTCAATTCGCTCTCGATGCCGCTTCCGAGGACGGCCGGCAAGAACATATCTGCGAAACCGACGACCATCGTCTGAGCGGCCTCTGATGCCTCAGGCACTTGCAGGAGCATCAGGATTGGTTCGAACGGCTTTCCGATAATGGTAAAGAACGGCGTATATTCTGCGATGACGACCGCGATTGTCCCGACCGCCATGACGACAGGGAGAACACCGATCCACATATCGAGGACGTTTTTGAAGCCGTCTTTGAGTGTCTCTAGGAAACTTTTACTCGAACGTGACTTTTGTAGCGCTTGTATCAACGCCCACTTCCCGAGTGAAACGTCTGACGGCACCTCTTCTTCCGGTTTAAGCTCGGTCTTCTCATAAGCCGTATCTGCTTTTTTAGATAGTGGATAAATCCGTGGCATGATGAGCGCTGCGACCAAGCCAGATAAGACAATCGCTCCGTAGTATGGCAAGAAATATTGGTCGAGTTCGACATATTGTAAGACGACGATGGTGAACGTGATCGAGACGACGGAGAAGGTCGTCGCAATAATCGATGCTTCCCGTTTCGTGTAATAACCTTCCTCATACTGTTTGGTCGTCAGTAGAATCCCAATCGTCGCATCCCCGACCCATGAAGCGAGCGAGTCGAGTGAGGCGCGCCCTGGCAAGCGGAAGAGTGGGCGCATGATTTTCATCAAGAACGTCCCGACGAACTCGAGAAGCCCAAAGTTCAAAAGGAGCGGTAACAACATACCTGCAAAAAAGAATGTCGCAAACAAGATTGGAATCAAATCAAAGAGGAGCAAACCTCCTGTGAATTCTGACGTGATCATTTCTGGTCCGAGTGTGAGTAGCGTCATCACACCGGCGACAAAACCGATGATGCGCATGACGAACCAAAACGGTGTCACGCTAAAGAGTGCGTTGATGGACGGTCGTTCCACCATAAAAGCAGGACGTGTCGTAAACAACAATAAAGATCCGACAATCGAAATCCCCATCATGATGACAGCGAGTGTCGGGACGAATTCGCCAATCCACTCAATCAATAGATTGGATAAGAAAGCGACCGGAATCGTAAAGCCTTCTTCTGATGAAATTGGTACGATGAAAAACATGATGCCGATGAGCGATGGAATCAAGAACTTAAAAAAGTCTCGACTCGAAAAAGAAGGTTTCTTTCCGTCTGGTGTTGATGAACCATTCATGATGCATTCCCCATTTCCCCGAAGTGTTTGTACTGTCTATGTATCCCCATTACACATCCAGCCCTTATTAAAACGTATTTCTTTATTAGTATAAAAAATAGGACCAGGTGCTATCAACCGAATGCGTAAATTTTCTGAAAAATATAAAGCAGACACTAGGCAAAACATTCGTATTCCCTTGAAGCATTTAGTATGATGACGGCGAGTCCAACAAATTCAAGATATTTAGAAACTTCATTATAGAGATAGGAGAATGCATCATGAGATTGAGTGTGTTAGACCAGGCGCCGGTCACATCGGGTCATACAGGCGAGCATGCGCTGAACAGCGCGGTCGAGCTCGCACAAGTCGCAGAGGAGTTAGGATAT
Source organism: Exiguobacterium sp. s189 (assembly GCF_018617615.1). Classification (NCBI taxonomy): domain Bacteria; kingdom Bacillati; phylum Bacillota; class Bacilli; order Caryophanales; genus Exiguobacterium; species Exiguobacterium sp. s189. Next base: position 33,787 of record NZ_JACSKM010000004.1, read on the forward strand.
TACCGGATGTGGATGGCGGAGCACCATGGCGGCATGTCGTTCGCGAGCTCGGCTCCGGAAGTCATCACGGCCTATCTGGCAGCAAAGACGAACAAGATTCGTCTCGGGTCCGGCGGCATCATGATGATGCACTATTCGCCACTGAAGATGGCGGAAGTGTTCAAGACGCTCAGCGCCCTTGCACCAGGACGCATCGACTTCGGTGTCGGACGCGCCCCAGGCGGTGACGCGAACGCGATTTATGCGATGTCACAAGGGCAGAAGCCGATGATGGACGGTCTATACGAAAAGCTCGATACGACGCTTCAATTAATCAAAGATGAAGCACCAGAAGAGAGATGGTATAAGAACACACCGGCCGCCCCAACAGGCGTCACGCTTCCGGAAGCGTGGTTACTTGGGTCGAGCGGAAACAGTGCCGTACAAGCCGGTCGGATGGGACTCGGCTATTCCTTCGCACAGTTTTTCAATGGCGAACTGAGTGCCGACACACTCGATACGTATCGTCACCACTTCACTCCGTCTGACTTTATGGAGAAGCCGGACATCAGCGTCACGTATTTGGTCACGACGGCAGAGACGGAAGAAGAGGCGGAATATTTGGCTCGGCCGTCCGATTTGTCGCGTCTCTTCTTGATGCGCGGACAGTTGAGACAGCTGTTGAGTCCAGAAGCAGCCCACGACTATCCGCTCACGGAAGTCGACAAGATTCATATCGCCAACAACCGGGCGATTCACCTCGTGGGGACGCCCAAAAAAATCGCAGAACAACTGCGAGACGAGTCGGAGCGCTATGGTTTTGACGAAGCGATGATTTGTAGCATCCAGCATAAACAAGAGGATCGCTTGAACGTCTATCGCCTGTTGGCGAACGAGTTGCTTTGATTCGACGAACACCTTCTCAGATTGAGGAGGTGTTTTTGTATGAATGAAAAACGTTTTCCCATTTTTTCAAAGGTTTTCTCCATAGTCGGAGCGAAACCAACTACACTATAAGAAAAAGGAACAGGTGGAGGTATACGATGCAACGGATGAAAGGCGACCCATATTATCTATTCGAGCTGTTCACACGCTTGTATCGAATGGTATTTCTAATGGAAGTGACGGATGAAGGCTATCGTTATGTTCATGTGAGCGATCAGGGAAAAGTCGCTTCCTCGCTTCCTGATGATGTGGAAGGTCAGTATTTACATGAGATGTATCGCTCAGAAGTAGCAGATGAATTGATTGGACATTATGATGCGGTCGTCGAGACGGGGGAACCGGTCTATTTCATGTCAAAAATGAATATCGAATCCAATACGGCCCGATTCGCCTCCTCTATGCTTGTGCCGATCGAAGATGAATCGGGTGTCGTGCGCTACGTGCTCAGTTTGACGACGGATTTGTCAGAAGAAGCGGAAATCAAGTTGTTGCGTAGTATCGAACATATGGACTATTTGACGGGAATGCCGAATTTGATGAAAGTCAAATTGGACCTTGATCAACTGTTTGAGCGCCAGAGCACGGAAGAAACGAGTGTGATGCGCCTACATATCAATCGTTTCAAGATGATGATGTCGCTCCAAGGGGTGGAGCGCTCGAATGAATTGATTAAAGACATCACGCGTCAATTGGCGAATACACTCCCGCAAGGTTCCATCATCGGTCGGGTCGATGGGGAAGATTTTATCGCGGTCTTGCCCCACGTCCCGATGAAGACGGCCTTTATGTATGCGGAACATTTACTTGATGTCATCGCGAATCAGTCTTACAAAGTGGCCGATGCAGAATTCCCATTATCAAGTTGTATCGGCATCGGTTCAGGAACGTCTGACGCTGATCGCGTGATTATGAACGCTTCAACCGCTCTGCTTGAAGCACGCCAGGCCGGTAATCAAACGATTCGTTTATATGAACACGATGAGTATGTACAGCGTTACATTGATGAAATCATGATCGAAACGGAACTGGTAAAGGCGCTCAAACAAGACGAACTATATATGGTCTATCAACCGAAAGTGTCGATGGATGGGTCGATTCATTTTGAGGCGCTCATTCGTTGGAATAGCCCGGTACTTGGGTTCGTCTCTCCTGAAACGTTCATTCGTGTTGCGGAACAGTCACTTCTCATTGAAGACGTGACGCAATTCGTCATGAATCGAGTCTGTCAGGACGTATCTGCACATCCAGAGCAATTCGAAGGTCGTCGTGTCGCCGTGAATGTGTCACCGAATTTGTTTCATGAGCATCACATGAATGAATTGGTGACCATCATTTCGTCATATGACCTGAAGCCGGAGCAGTTTGAGTTCGAAGTGACGGAGCACACACTTATGCATGAACCGGTAGCTGCCATCAAAACGGTTGAATCGTTGAAGCAGCAAGGATTCCGATTGATGATTGATGATTTTGGGGTAAGTTATTCTTCTTTAAATTACTTGAAGCTATTTGAAATCGATGGCATCAAGATTGACCGATCATTCGTTGCACAACTCGATCAAGAGAATGGGATGAAAGAATACGAAATCGTCAAACTGATTGTGTCACTCGCTAAAAAGTTAGAACTCGAAGTGACAGCAGAAGGCGTGGAAACGGAAGAACAGTATCGTATTTTACGTCAGCTCGGCTGTGATGAAATTCAAGGTTATTTCTTTAGCCGTCCGATGGCGCTCGAAAACCTAGATGAGGCACTCGAAATCTTGTATTCTCACCAGGCGGTCTTATTGAAAATTGAACAGCCGTCGCAGTTACTTCATCCTTCACTTGATGAACGCGAGATAAAGCGAATAAAGGCCATCTTACGATTGGAGATTTTAAACACGCCACAAGAAGAACGGTTTGATCGGATTTCTCGTTTGGTCGCACAAACGTTGCAGATGCCGATTGCCTTCATCTCCATCATGACGACGGACCAGCAATGGTTCAAATCGTGTGTCGGGATCGAACTCGAATCTTCTCATCTTAAGCGAGAGTGGACGCTATGTACGCGAGTCGTCACGTCGGAACGTCCGATTGTGATTGAAGATGTGGCAGCTGAAGCATTTGAGAGTGACAGTCCGTGGCTCGATCAAGTCGGGTTTTATGCCGGGGTGCCGCTCCGGACGAAACAAGGTCACGTCATCGGTACGCTTTGTGTGGTAGATGCTCAGGCGAGAACATTCACTGAAGAGAATCTACATGCGCTCGAGTCGTTCACACACTGGGTCATGGCAGAGATTGAACATACAGAAATGTCACGGCGACAAATCAAACGCCAACAAGTCGTAGAGGCGTTGTATGAAGCGACGGCACTTCGCATGCCGTTTCAAGACCAGTTGGCACGAGTTCAAGAAATCTTATTGGAATGGGTCGGTTACTCGCATGCCGTGATCTTCTCAAGTGAATCCTCACATCGTCTCTTGGTCGAGAATGGGGTGTCTCGTCTGATGTGGGAGGAAGAAGAACTGCGCACCCTCCATCAACTGACGACGGTCGGTTCACAAACTCTTCAAGAAGGAGAACTGATTGTAGATGGAATTGAGTTCACAACGATTGTCAGCTTCCCTTTGACACATAAACACCAAGTGTTTGGGTGGATTGTCTTATTGGCGGAACAAGGTAATTTAAACGATCAACTCGACGAAGAAACCCTGCAAGAGTTGGCAGACACGATTCGATTGCTTGCAAGATGGTTAGAGAACGGAATCCGGAAAGAGCGGAAACAACGCGAAATGATTCGAATTGCGACACAGGATCAACTAACAAAACTCTGTAATCGATATACACTCATGACCGATCTATATAGACAGATTCAGCGTTCACAAACAGTCACATTGTTGTTGATCGATATAGACGACTTCAAACGGATTAATGATCAATATGGTTACCTGATCGGAGATGAGTTATTGATTGAAATCGCACAACGATTGAGCGGATTCGTGGAAACGTTCGGAGGTCAAGTATATCGATTTTCAGCTGATGAATTCGTTGTCGTTCAAGAGGATGGACCTGTTGGCTTAAAGGAGATGAACAACGTTATTTCCCAGGGAATAAACGCGTCAAATGGTGAAACCATACGTCTTACAGTAAGTATCGGAGTCGCCACAATCCAATCTACCTCAACGATTGATTCGATTCTTCAGCAAGCGGATGCGGCTATGTATATTGCGAAGAACAATGGTGGCAACCAATGGTTTCAATACGATGGATATTCAAATGGTGAGGAGTTTTGAATATGGGGAAATTGTGGTTGATTGAGGGGCTGCCGGGAAGTGGGAAATCCACATTTGCTGAAAAGATATGTGCGTTGAAAGAAGGTATCTTCTATTCGGAAGTGGACGCTGCTCACCCCGTCGATCTGCATGAAATCTACTGGGTAACGGAACCACCTTCACATGGTACGATTCTTGATGAAATTGAAGGCGGGTGGCTCGTTCGTTACGATGAAGGGGAAGAGCGCGTAGGAACGGATGTCTATGAGTTGCCCTTTGCACTCCACACACGAATCATGTGCGAACGATGGCGACGTTATGTAACGAAATTCGAGCAGGAAGAACGTGACGTCGTCTTTGAATGTGCGTTGTTTCAAAATCCGTTCACGATTGGGATGGTCGCCCAAGACGTTTCGTTAGAGGCGATTGAAGCATACGTTCAAGAAATTTCATCGATTCTAAAACCAATCGAACCAATCATCATATATTTGGAGTTAAACGATGTCGCTCGGATATTTCCAGTCGTCTACGACGAGCGACCGATTGAATGGCAACAGGGGTTTGTCGAGTATTACACGACAGGGTCCTATGCATCGAAACGTAACCTTGTCGGTGTATCGGGGACGATTGCGGTATTGGCGGACAGACAGCGACTTGAGCTTACATTGCTTGATCGGATCCCGTTTCGTCATGTCCGAATCCAAAATGATGAGCGTTCTTCATTTGAAGAACTAACCAAATTGATAGAAGAGGAGTCGAGCCGTTCATGCAAACCTTGATCAAACATTCGGAACGTTTTTGGTATATGACGCCGGTTGCGCATACGGACCGTCCGATTCTTGGTGCCGTTGTCGGTGACACACATACGTTACTCATTGACGCGGGCAACTCCGTGGCCCATGCCTCAACCTTTTTAGGACAGCTTCAAGAGCGTGGCCTCCGTGCGCCTTCGATGGTTGCATTGACACATTGGCACTGGGATCATATCTTCGGTCTTCCTGCCTTAGAAGGAGTGGTCTCAATCGCAAGCGAGGCGACAAAGCACGAGATGGAGAAGCTCGTCCCTTACGCTTGGGACGATGCATCATTGAATCAACGAGTTGCTGAAGGAATTGAAATCGAGTTTTGTGCCCAGGCGATCCGCGAAGAGTATGGTGATTCGCGAGACATTCAAATCGTTCTGCCGACACTGACGTTTCAGGAATCGTTGACGCTCGATCTTGGTGGGATCCATGTCATATTGAGGCATGTCGGTGGCGACCATGCAAAAGATGCTGTTGTCCTGTATGTCGTAGAAGAGCGGGTTCTATTTTTAGGAGACGCGTTATACGCGGACATCTATTCTCCGACACGGCGAATGACTCCGGAAGAAACCCTTCGGTTGTTGGATATATTGGAGGCGTTTGATGCCCAACAGATTGTCTGGTCACACGGTGAGATGGTGAGTCGTGAAGCGTTCGCAGAAGATTGTCTGGCATTAAGAAGAATCGCCACCATTTCGCGTGATTTCCCGGGAAATGGTGATAACATCACTCAATCATACGCTTCACTCGTCAATCGTGAGATCAACGAGGAAGAGGAGGAATTGATTTCGTTTTTTGTGAATGGGACGGTGGAGAATTAATGCATACGATTGTACGAATCCATGAAGAAGACGAGTCATTTCAACAGTTTTTGACTGGGAAGCTACGTGATTATAACAATGTTCACTCTGCGCATCATCGCGAGATTCGCGAGGCGATTGTACCGGCCATTCAATTGAAAATCGAGCAAGAAGGACGGATCATTGCTGGCTTGTACGGGAGTGTGTATTGGGGATGGTTCGATTTAGACCGTTTATGGGTGGAGTCGAACGTTCAGGGACAGCGGCTCGGGAGTCGGTTGCTTGAAGAAGGGGAGACGATTGCGAAGTCGCTCGGTGCGACGCGTGTGAAGTTGACGACGTTCTCGTTTCAGGCGAAATCATTTTATGAGCGCTTTGGCTATACGGTCGCCGGTGTGCTACCGGACTACCCGCCTGGATCTGACTATTACATGATGATGAAGGAACTATAAAAGGCGACACGAGGTCGCCTTTTTTTAGTATACTTTATCCCCATTGAAGATTGAGTTTTTCACCATGACATAGTCTACCGTGCGCAATGCTTCGAGACTGTCGCCACCCGCGTAAGAAATCGCCGACTGGAGGTCTTGCTCCATCTCGGTCAATGTGTCTTGTAGTGCCCCTTTGTGTTCGACAAACATCTTTTTCCCCTCGACGTTTTTTCGCTCACCTTTTTGGAACTCGGAAGCAGAGCCGAAATACTCTTTCAGTTGTTTGCCGTCTTGCTCGAACGTTTCCCCTGGAGATTCGTCATGGCCAGCGAACAATGAACCGATCATGACCATCGAAGCGCCAAAACGAATCGACTTGGCGATATCCCCATGTGTACGGATTCCCCCATCCGCGATGATTGGCTTCGTCGCTGCCTTGGCACACCAGCGAAGTGCCGCCAATTGCCAGCCGCCCGTGCCGAATCCCGTTTTGATTTTCGTGATGCATACTTTCCCTGGTCCGATTCCGACTTTCGTCGCATCCGCTCCGGCATGCTCCAATTCACGAACGGCCTCTGGTGTCCCGACGTTCCCCGCGATGACGAATGATTCAGGAAGATGGTGTTTGATATGCTGAATCATGCGAATGACCGCATTCGAGTGTCCATGTGCGATATCGATCGTAATGAATTCTGGTGTATGACCAGTCGACTGAAGCATCTCGATAAATCCATACTCATCCTCTTTCACCCCGACGCTGATTGAGGCATAGAGACCTTTCTCATGCATATCTTGGATAAACGCAAGGCGCGTCTCAGGATTGAAGCGATGCATGATGTAAAAGTAACCGTTCTCGGCCAACATGAGCGCCACTTTCTCATCAATAATCGTTTGCATGTTAGCCGGAACGACCGGTAAACGGAACGTGAAGCCTCCGAGCTCGACGGTCGGATCACATTCCGAGCGACTGTCGACAATACATTTTGCAGGAATTAATTGAATATCTTCATAATCAAATACTTTATCCATAAGTTGCACCCCTATTCACGAACATTAACGTCTTGAACTATGAAAAAACTTCGCCCATTCGGTAATATAACGTGAACGACTCTCAAAGTCAAAGGAAAACTTCGTAAAAATGGTCTAAAAATGAATGTATTTAGATTTATGAGTGTTTAATGTTCGTGTTTAAGGGATGATTAGATGTTTCACGTGAAAAAAGGACCATAATCATAGGTCCTTTGCGAGTACATATTGGTTTCGACCGTCTGCTTTCGCCTCATATAAAGCGAGGTCGGCACGTTTCAACAGCTGTTTAGTCGACAATCCTTTTGTATAACGAGCGCCACCGACGCTCGAAGTTGTGATGAATGTATGCTGGTCGATTTCCCAAGGTCGTTGTAACGCTTGGATAATCTTTTCGGCGACACGATGGAGAGAAGAAGGATCGGTGAATCGGATGAGGACGGCGAATTCATCGCCCCCGAGTCTTGCCACCATATCTTGTTTTCGGAGTACCGACGTCAATCGGCGCGCCAATTGACGCAAGAGCTCATCCCCGACATCATGACCGAACGTGTCGTTAATTTGTTTAAACCGGTCGACATCGAGCGCGAGAACGCCTAATTGCTCTTTCTCATATCTCGTCTCTTCGATGGCTTCTTCAAGATAGGCGAGGAAGTAGCGTCGGTTCGGCAAATCAGTCAGCGTGTCGTGATATGCCAAGTGCTTTAAGCGCTTCTCAAGCGCTTTTCGCTGCATGATTTCTCGACTGACCGTCAAGTAGTGCAGAAGATGCCCTGATTCGTCATAGATAGCTTGAATTTTTGTCTCGAGCCAAATCCAGCGTTGATCCGCGTGAAAGTGTCGGAATTCAAGAGTCAGCGAGACGTCTTGCTCTTTCAAGTCCTTCAATTGTGAACGGACGATTTGAATGTCATCTGGATGAATATAGTCGAGCGTATTCTTCCTTTCATAGTAATCGGCCGCAAAGCCGAGAACCGTACGATGAGAAGGGGAGGCGTAACGAACCGTCCCATCCCGTTCTAATATGCAAACGAGATCACTCATGTTTTCCGTAATCAGTCTGTATTGTAACTCACTTTGTCTCAGGGCCTGTTCCATTTCTCGTTTTTCCGTGACATCGCGCAAAATCGTCAATACGGCCAGCCGTCCTTCATAGTCGATGAGGAGACTGCTGATGTCCATATGAAATCGGTCCCCGCTCGGCGTCACAACGACCATCTCGGTATCTTGAACAGGTCCACCTAATTCAAGGGTAGCGAGACGTGTCTGAGTAGATTGGTGATATTCTTCTGCAATGAAAGAAAAGATGGATTCACTCTCGAGATAAGTCTCTCCAATCGTTTCGAGCGCCATTGCGTTCGCATATAAAATCTTCCCATCTTGGTGAACGATGATGCCTTCCGGAATCGTTTCGATCAGTTGGCGATAGCGACGTTCACTTTCGATTGTGGCCCGTTCAGCATTCTTCTCAGGCGTCAAATCGATGATGATGGCAAACAATCCGGTGATGTTGCCACCGACTTCGATCGGGATGTTCAATACGGACAAATCAAGCCGTTCCCCAGACTCATGAATGGCGTAAACCGAATACTTGTGCGGAATGCCGGATAACGTGAACTGCAACCCTTTCCGCACACGAGAGCGTTCGTCCTCGGGAAGCCAGTAAAGGAACGGTTGATGGAGCATCTCCTGCTCGGCATATCCAGTGATGCTCGTGACGGCCGGATTGACCGATTTGATATTCAGATGTTGATCAAGTACAAAAATGCCATGAGGCGAGTAACGTCTTAATGACTCATGATGATCTTTCAAAATGGACAATTCCAGTTCACGACGTTTCCGTTCCGTCACTTCACGGACGACAGAGACGATATGTGTACATTGTCCTTCGTCATTAAAAATAGGAGTCACTTCTGACTCAAAGTAATGAAGGGGGAGCGTCAATACATCATTTGCTTCTACCGTATCGGTGTAGAACGAGTCAGCAAGACGATAGTCTTCATAGACGACACTTTTTTTTGTTCGAATCGCTTCATCGTAATAGGTTGTGATGAGCGCGGCCGTTTCAGCGGGGACGAGTTCGTCAATCTGTTTTCCGACATCTGCGTCCGACCAGTTGATTGCGCGTTTTGCGGGTTCATTCACAAAGACGTATCGATAAGCTGAACCATCGACTTCCATAAAGAACACATAGTCTGAAATTTTATCGAACGTCCGTAATAAAATCGATGCGTTGTATTGAAGTGTTTGGTCAGCCTTCATCTCGTCTCCCTCATTTCGTTCTATTTTTTACACGTCATTTTTATCTTAACGTATCCTTCGATAAAATGTGTGAACTTTCAAAAAAAGACAGGATGCAATCACATCCTGTCAGGCAGCTTCTTTCAATTGTTTCTGTTCGCTCCGGCCGTTCATGAGGTAATACAAGAAAATGGTAAAGAGAACGACGCCGGAAAGCATCAAGTATAGCGTCGAAAATCCAGTCAACGGAATGAGTAGACCGATGAAATACGGACCAAACCCGAGACCTGCATCAAGTGCGATGAAGAACGTCGAAGTAGCCATACCCATCCGGTGGGGTGGGGAAGCCTTGACGGCAATCGCTTGTGTACCCGACTGGATATTTCCAAACCCGAGCCCGATTAGAGCACCTGCGAGTAACAGCATCCAGCCGCTATTCGCTTGACTGAGCACGAGAAGCCCGGCGGCAAAAATCGCGATTGCTGGATACATGACGACATTCGCCCCGCGCGCGTCCATCAATTTCCCGGTAATCGGACGAGACAACAGGACGGCGACGGAGTAGACAAGGAAGAAGATACTCGCCGCTTCAATCAAGTCAAGTTCACTCGCGTAAAAGTTGATATAGGACAAGACGCTCGAGTAGCTGAGCGCGGCCATCCCGATGATGAGTGCGATCGGTAACGCCTTCGGTTCAACGAATGATTTCAATGAGAAACCACGAACGACTTCCGGTGCGTCTACTTCTGGCACGTTCACGAAAAACGTACTCGCCAAACTGATCAGTCCAATCACGAAACAAAGTCCGAAAATGACGGTGAAGCTCGTATATTGGCTAAGGAGTAACCCAACAAATGGTCCGATGGCTGTCGCCAAGGTAGAGCTCATACTGTAGTAGCCAATCCCTTCGCCTTTTCGTGTCGCAGGAATGACCTGTGCCACGATTGTTCCGGTTGCGGTACTCGATAATCCCATCCCGAGACCGTGTACGAAACGAGTGAGCAATAAGAACCCGACGCCCCAATGGACGAAGTACAACAAGATGGTGGCGGTGAAAAAGACGAGCCCGATATAAAGCGTCTTTTTCCGGCCGATTGAATCGATGAGTCGACCGATGAACAATCGCCCGGTCAACGTTCCGATGATAAAGATGCCGGTGACGAGCCCTGCTTGACTCGTCGTCGCCCCGTACGACTCGACGGCATGTACTCCGATGGTGACCATCAATAAGAAAAAGATGAGCGTCAGGAAGAAGTTGATGAGCGAGATAATCAAAAAGTCTCTCGTCCACAGTTTTTGAATAGGTTGTTGCATCGAACACGACGCCTCCTTTTCTTCAAATTCGAATAGTTAATAAACATAACTAAAAAAGTATACCAAATCAAAACAGGATTGTCTGAGATGATGCATTCCACGAGTTCATGGAGCAAATAAAAACTCGACTCGTGAATCGAGTCGAGTGGTATCGTTATGCGCGGTCCCAGAAGCGGGCGGTCGCGATTCCGTCGATGAACGTATCGAATCCATCGAGGTTATGCGCATCAAACGTGAAGACGCCAGGCTGGTCTGTCTTTACACGACATGTTGCGAGTGCTTCTTTATGATGCACGTGCAGGGCGAGCGGTTTAAAGTGCTTATACGTATTCTCGATGAACTCGAGGACATCATCTTCGACCGAGGTTGCGGCACTCACCAAGAAGGCGGCGTCGAAGAGGCTCGAGTCGACCGTGTCGTACGTCTCTTTTACTTTCAAGTCACCGAGCATATAGGCTTTCTTACCGACGAGACTATAGTTGACGTTGTGGTCGGCGAGTTGCTTCACCCATTGCTTCACTTGATTCGCATCCACGTCACCGGCGAGGAGAAGGGCGACGCTCTTCGTGTCCGGTTTTTTGATCGTGTTCGCCATCGAGAGGGCAGGGGACGTCTTGTCTGACTGGACTTCATTGTTTTCTTCAGGTACTTGCACGCCCAAATTATCCGCGACGACCTCAGCGAGATGACGGTCAATCCGGTTTAATAAATCAACAGCGTTTTCTTTCACCATATCGGACTCACATTTCCCGAGCTCGAAACTGCAGGCGTCTTGAATGTGTTGCTTCTCGACATCGGTCATGCTGTTATAGAAGAGTTTCGCCTGTGAATAGAAGTCTAGGAAGCTGTCGCTGCGTCCTCGAATTTTATGTCCGTCAATCTTCTCTTGATAATGCTCAAATCCGCCTTGGTCAGCTGGTACGGGTTCAGGCTGATTGTTATTGAGCGCATTTTTATGATAACTCGTCTGTCCTTTGTGGACGGCCATTTGATGCATACCGTCACGCTGATTGTTGTGGAACGGACAAACGGGTTTGTTGATCGGAATCTGGTGGAAGTTTGGTCCACCGAGACGCGAGAGTTGTGTATCTGTATAAGAGAATAAGCGCCCTTGTAAGAGCGGGTCGTTCGAGAAATCGATTCCTGGAACGAGGTGTCCCGGATGGAAGGCGACTTGCTCGGTTTCAGCGAAGAAGTTATCGACGTTTCGGTTAAGTGTCATCTTCCCAACGAGTTTCACAGGGATTTCTTCCTCAGGCCACAGTTTGGTCGGATCTAAAATGTCGAAGTCGTAGTTGAACTCATCTTCTTCAGGGATGAGTTGGAGTCCGAGCTCCCATTCCGGATAATCTCCTTTGTTGATGGCTTCATACAAATCGACACGGTGGAAGTCCGCATTTTTCCCGACTGCTTTTTGAGCTTCGTCCCATACTTGTGAATGGACACCGAGCTTCGGTTTCCAATGGAATTTGACGAAATGTGCCTTTCCTTCCGCATTCACGAGACGGAACGTATGAACCCCGAAACCTTCCATCATGCGTAGACTACGTGGAATTCCCCGGTCACTCATCGCCCACATGACCATATGAGCGGTCTCATGGTTTTGTCCGACGAAGTCCCAGAACGTATCGTGCGCGCTTCCCCCTTGCGGCACTTCCGTATGCGGTTCAGGTTTTACGGCATGGACAAGGTCAGGGAATTTGATGGCATCCTGAATAAAGAAGACAGGGATGTTGTTTCCGACTAGGTCATAGTTCCCTTCGTCTGTATAAAACTTCGTCGCAAAACCGCGTACATCACGTACCGTATCCGCGGACCCACGTGAGCCTTGGACGGTCGAGAAACGGACGAATACCGGTGTCGTCTTTGAAGGGTCGTTCAAGAAATCAGCTTTTGTGATGTCGGCGAGCGGTTCATATACTTGGAATTCCCCGTGAGCACCGACGCCGCGAGCGTGGACAATCCGTTCTGGAATCCGCTCGTGGTCAAAGTGGGTCATCTTCTCCCGAAAATGAAAATCTTCAATCAAGGTCGGACCGCGACGCCCTGCCTTCAGTGAAAATTCATCTTCCGCCATCTTCAATCCTTGGTTCGTCGTCAAGCCTGCTTGTTGTTCGTTATCAATCGTATGTTGTTTTAACTGCTCTTCTTTCTTGTTCCCCATGTGATTGCCTCCCTTAAGTATGACTGACCGTTGTAAGTCACGTTTTGACCTACTGTATCGGTGTTCCCTAACCCAAATAAAAAAATCCCTCTTTTTTCAAAAAAGAGAGATTTCACACAAACGAGTGACTCACTTATAGTGCGATCCATACGTGCTGTTTTAAAACGGTTTGTTGCACCATTTTCGGGTCGAAATCATATTCATCGGAGACGATTCGTGTCACTTTTGACTTTACGTCCGGGTCGTCTGGATCCTGTTTCGTATATTGTTCCTGCCATAATGTCCAGATTTGAATCTCTTTTTCGGTCAATTTCGTCGACCACTCTTTTTCACGAAGCTGCCAGCCGAACGTCATCTCGTCTGTTTGACCAGGTTCGACCCAGTCCGCAAGCGCATAGTCGCCTTCAGGAGCGAATACGGCCTCACCGAGTGGGGGTTCTGTCCCGATATAGGCGGCGTCATCATAAAATCGTAACAAGGCGGCCTGGAATTGGTCGGACTGTTGGACGTCTTCGATGACGTCATGGCTAATGGATTGAAGTTCATCCGTACTTGGTTCACCATGCACCACAACGTCATATTCATATCGAGTCACACCATCTTCTACAACGGGTGTACGCTTTTCAATCGTATATATTTCCTCGGAAATAGAGACTTGTTCAGACTTTAATTGCGTGGTGGGTGTCGACTCGTTTGGCCAAAACCAGATGACGAAGCCAAGAGGGACGAGAAACACGATTAGTCGGCGAAACGTGTATACCCACCTTGCTTTTCTTTTTTTCTTCAATCCAAAAACACTCCTTCAATATGTAACAACCCCAAGATAAAGGGGTTATATTCGATCTAGACGAACGAGATCAGCGTCTGGATGATTCTGACCACGAACGAGGGCGCTCAGGATGTGAGAGCCGAGCATGCTGTACACCGTCCCATTTCCCCCATATCCGAGCAAATAAAACAAATTCGGTCGATTCGGGTGCTCTCCGATGAAGGGGAGTTGGTCAACCGATTCTCCAAACAAGGCGACCCAGGCATAGTCGACTTCGAGGTCGTACATCGGGAAGAGTTCTGCAATTTTTTCCTTCACCCGTTCAGCCCGGTCGTTCATAATTGCCTCATCGTGAGGTGTCTCTGCTTTGTCTTCGTCGAGACCGCCAGCGATAATCCGACCGTCCGGAGTCGTACGTAAATATAGGTATGGTCGTTTCGTCTCCCAAATGAGCGCGCGCCCTTCCCATTCGCTAAATTCTGCAATCGGATTCGTGGCGATGGCATACGAGCGATTCAAATCGATCCGATGAGAATCGAGTAAGGGGGCAGGACCGTAACCTGTCGCAAAAATGACTTTGTTCGCTTTGAATGTACCGTTTGACGTGAGGACAATCCATCCTTCACCGTCTGAAACGACCTCATCCACCGACGTCTCTTCAAAAATCGGGACGTTTTGTTTCGATAAATGACGAATGATTTGACGGCTGAGTGTGAGCGGATTGACTTCGGCATCACCTGTTGTAATCAAGGCCGCCGGTTTGTCGAACGGGAAACGTTCACGCAATGCATCGCGGTCGAGCCATTCCACTTCAAAACCATGCTTCGAAAGCATCTCATACTCAAGTTTCAATTTGGCAACATCGGCCTCCTCACTCGCAAAACAAAGGCTATCCCGGCGAATATAAATATCGGCTGCCCCGACATCTTCCGCTACCTGATCAAGTGATTCGACGGCATCGAGACAAAGACGATAGAAGCGTACCGCCGCGTCTTCTCCGATTTTTTCGGCGAGTTCATGTAACATAATGTCATTTGAATATTGAATAAGACCGGTGTTGGCCGACGTGCTGCCTGTTCCGACTTTTCGTCCGTCGAGCACCGCGAAATCCACACCATCCTGTTGCAACGTGTAAGCTGTCAGCGTTCCCGACATTCCTGCTCCGATGACGAGCACGTCATACTGCTCCTTTTTCTCAGGTTGTTGCAACACCACGTCATCTGATTCGGTCGTTGGCCAATATAAATCTCCGTTATACAATTCCATCCGTTTCATCCTCCATGATTCAGCATCTTCCTTTTTATCCCCGCTTAAAGGGAGCTGAAACCAAAAAAAACGCAGACGATGTGTCTGCGTTTCAGCATGTTATTTCTTGATGGTGATGGATGATGGGGAAGCACCTTTCGCATATGTGATGCGCTGGACATTTTTCGCCCCACGAATCTCGGCAAGGTTTTTTCCGTCAACGATCACTTCTTTCACTGTTGCGCCTTTGAAGTCGATGATGGCACCGGCTTCTTTCGGTTTCACTTGAACGACGACGTTTTTCAACGCATCACCCGTCAATTCCGTGTAAGCGCCACGGACAAAGATTCCGTTTTTAAAGTTTGTTCCTTTTCCAATCGTCACACCGATAAAGTCCTCTTGAAGGACGAGGCGAGCGGCTGGATGATTTTCTACCGTGTAACGCGTCAATTCCACTTCAGGTTCTGGAGTGAAGTCGATTTGTGCGAGAACCGGATCATGGTCACTCGCGCGACCTGACATCTCGGTGAAGTCCGCATTGACGTGAATCATGTCAATCTTCGTAGAAGCGGCCAAGCGGTTCGACACGAGGATGTGGTCGAGTACTTGTGAGTTTCCTTGATAGACATATGAGTAGCGGTCAACAGCAGGGACTTTCTCGACCATGTTCGTCATCAAGTCTCCTTTAAAGATCTGAAGCGCATCCGAGAATTCGAAATCGTTAAAGTCTCCAAGTGCGACAACGTTCGCTTCCGGGTTTTTCGTCTTCACGTCCGCCACGAAGTTGTGGACGACTTGTGCAATCTTCTTACGTTGTACTTCACTTCCGAGTACGACCGGTTGTTGTGAACCGAAGAATCCAGTATCGCCGCCTTTTGAGTTCCAGTGGTTCGCGATGACAATCACGTTCTCACCTTGGAAATCAAATTGAGCTGCCAACGGTTTACGTGAGCGATTGAACGCTTCGTTCGTCGGGTCGATACGTCCCGGGTTGTGCGTCAACTTCCCGTCAACATATCCGACTGCCGTCGTCGCGTCACCGGCAGGCATTCCATCCGTCAACGATACACGCGCAGGGTCATACAAGAAACCGACACGAATGTTGGCATCCGGTGCACCACCGTCTTGGTTGTTCTCAGGGTCGATGTTGACATACTTATACGTTTTCCCGCCGACAGCGACGATGTTGTCGATCAAGCGTTGATAGCTTTGATCAGCGGCAGAACCCGCACCTTTGTCTTGTCCATCGTTGTCCTGTACTTCTGTTACGCCGATGATGTCAGGGCTGTTCAATTCATTGACGAATGCTTTTGCCAATTTGAGCGCCTTCTCATCTGACGTTTCTTTAATGTTGTTCGAAAAGTTTTCTAAGTTGTAAGACGCAATCGTCAATTGATCTTCTTCTGCTTCGATGAACGTCTTCTCACGCTGCGCATCCCCTTTGACGAAGGCAGCTTTCATGTCTTCGAGCGACGCTTGAATCTTGTAGTTTCCGAATGAGTAGCCGACGACACCAACGATTGGTCCGTTGAAACGGTCGCCTGTCGCCACATCGAAGTCACGCGCTTCTGCGTTCGGTTCGAGACGGAATTGAATGCGCTCCGGGTTTGCGTCGTTCTTTTTCAATAAGACACCACCATTGTAAGTCTCCGTTGGCGTATCTTCGAGCACGGTCACGAGGTCACCGTATTCTTGTGGTCCGACTGATTTCAAGTTGTTCGTTTGAACGCGCATGCCTTCGAGACTTTCCCAGAAGTCAATCGCGTCCTTCTCCGGGTTGAAGACAGCGAGGTTATCACTATCGATAAACTCTGTCGGTAGGTTTGAAGCATCGATTGTAATCGGAGTTGGGAGTGTCACACCGCTCGCGACGACTTCGACTTTTCCGTTACGTGTATCGATTTGCGTCATCTTCATGTCTGTCTGTTGGCGATCACTATATCCTTCAATCGCGTATTCGCTCACTTTCCCGTTCACCTTGACGAGGTCACCGACTTGAATACCAGCGATTGAACGTCCACCGTAAAGGACAATCCCTTCAGATGTGCGTGCATCGTTGTCGGCTTCAGCATCCGGTGTCTGGATGAAGTAATATGTCGTCCCGCTCGAGATGAAAGTAGACGTGACGATTCCTTCGACGCCCTCAACCGTCTGTCCGTTCATTGGAGCCGTATGGTTCGCTCCTTGGATGTCGTGAATGCGAATCTTATCTGTGATCTTGTATGAGAACGTCGAGACAGCGCTGAACGTGTCACCTGTTTTCACGACCGTCTTCACCGTAGTCGAGTTTTCGATACGAATCGAACCTTCGTAACGAGTCCCGTTCTCTTTTGGATCTGAACCGTCGAGCGTATAGAAAATTTCAGCATCTGCCGTCGTCGTTGAGAGCGTGACGTCTTGCGGTCCGACAAACGTGCCGGCACCTGGTTTTGCGACGGCCGGGCGAAGGACCGACGTATCGATGACCGTGTCCGCTGGGTCACGCGGGATGATTTGATAAGCATCGTCAAACTGCTGAACGATTCCTGTGATGGATGAATAGTTCACATCCGTCTGTAAATCGAGGATGCCCCGTTCGTCACGAACGATGAACTCTTTCGTTCCGTCCGTTGCCGTCAAGTTTTGACCGCTCCCTGTGAGCGTAACATTGTTGACGGTTACGAGTTCTGATTCGACGTCTTCGTTGATTTCTTCTCCCGTCACTACTTGTGCAGTAGGAAGCGTCGCTGCTTGTTTCGAGACGACGACCGCGCTGTTCAATTGCAAGAGTTCACGATACGAACCGACAACGCCTGTGACGACGACTTCATCCCCAACGTTGACCGCAAGGGACGTCGGTCGGATAGAAAGACCGCCTGTCGCATCTTGAATCGAAATCGTGTTCGCAAGCTTTCCAGTGACGACTCCTTTTACAGTGACCGTCTCATTTTCTGCTTTTGTCCGTGCGTCTGCGATTGAAATCGGTGTGACCGGTGCAGGTGGTTCTGTCGTACCGCCATCGCCGTACTCGACGCCTTGGAACGTATGCGCCCCGAGGTTATCGAACGAGTCTTGTGGTGTCGATGTCCATTCGACAGCAGGATCGAAAGCATCGCTTCCGTCACTGTCGCCACGCGTCACTGTATCTTTACGAATGAGCGATTGGTCGGCAGTCGCGACAGTCGTTCCCCATTTCGTACCTGGGTCGACACCGAGTTGACCGAAGACGTCGAGAACAGTGTCTCCTTTTTTCAAGACAATCGTGTCATCTCCGTTGAAGTTCGTCACAGCGCTCGTCGTATTCGATTTCGCTTTCAATGCGTCCGACGCACTACCGTTCACGATGACATATGTAGCTCCTGGTGCGAGTGTTCCCGTCAAATTCAATGTGTTTCCGGCAGTCGTGCCACCGTTTGAATAGAGTTCAATCTTGTAGGCAGAAAGGTCGATTGTCGCGTTCGTTCCGTTAAACAACTCGATGGCTTTATTGTTGCTTGAGCCTTCTACATACTCTGAGATGAAAAGATCTGAAGCATTCAACGTCTCGGCATGTACATTTGCCGCGATCGGCGTCATGCTACTGACGATGAGTCCTGCTGACAAGGCGAGTCCAGTGACTGCCTTAAATGATTGTGTTGGTTTCCCCATGTGTAAGTCTCCCTTGAATGTAATTGTGTAATCCGATTTCCCCATCGTACGTTGTCATAAATTGATTATAAACAACCCTCCTTCACATCAAAAAACACCATGATAACGCTTACATTACTATCCTTTTAACGAATCACTTGAAAAATTATTCGTGTATTGTCAAAAACGACAAACACATTTCCCAAGTTTTAAACTACATGTTAAACATAACCAAGCAGACGTCAGAACTCAATCCACTAAATACGAAGTTATGATTACAGTTTGATGACAAAGTAAATGATCATTGAAGAACTTGACGATTACTCGGATAACTTTTACACTCTTCTAATACTAATTAATTGTATCTGTTAAGTGTGTATTAAAAGGAGGCAGTAATGAGAGCGATCAACTATCCAGTCATTCCTGGGGCAGGCGCATTTTATTATGAAGGAAACGAAATCGGAATTTTGCTTTGTCATGGGTTCAATGGAACGCCTCAAAGTGTTCAAGACGTCGGAATCGAATTGATGAAACAAGGCTTTACGGTGTATGCTCCGCGTTTGAAAGGGCATGGGACAGATCCAGAAGATTTTCGATGTTCAACGCATCGATGTTGGTACAAGAGTGTCATCGAAGGAATTGAACGATTGCGCGAGTCGTGTCGGACGGTCATCGTCGTCGGTCAATCAATGGGTGGGACGCTAGCGCTCAAAGCTGCGCTTGAAGAAAAGGTAGATGCCATCGTCACAATCAATGCAGCCTTATCCGTACCTGGGTATGCGTGTCATGCGTCTGATACCGAGTGTCGATTCATCGATGAAGACGCGCCCGACATTCTAGCAGAGGATGTATACGAGATTGTCTACGACCGCGTGCCTACAAAGGCGATTCGGGAATTGCTGGCGTTAATTGACGAGGTACGCCCGCACGTCGGGTCGGTTGATGTGCCGGCATATGTCATCCATTCGGCAGTCGACAACGTCGTGCCACCAATCGATTCGATTTGGTTGTTCGATCAATTGCAAGGTACAAAAGAATATGCGGTGCTCCCGAACTCGTATCACGTCGCGACGATGGACAATGATTGGAAACACTTATCGAAGCTCATCGCCACTTTTTGTGAACAAGTTGGGGCGCTTCATTCAAATGCAGTGTAAACTGCATTTTTTTGTGAGCTGATTCTTTGCAAACGCTTGCACTAATGCTATGGTAGATGTGAATCATACCTTATTGTAGGAGGCACGTGCCGTATGGAGACGTTGTTCAGCCAAACAAAACAAACAGAAGTGAGTCGCGTATGGTGGAAAGAGGCGATTGCTTATCAAATCTATCCACGAAGTTTCAAAGATTCGAATGGGGATGGAATCGGAGATTTACGTGGGATTATCGAAAAGCTCGATTACTTAGAAGACCTTGGCATTGACGTGATTTGGATTTGTCCGATGTATAAGTCGCCAAACGATGACAACGGATATGATATTAGTGACTATCAAGACATTATGGAAGAGTTCGGGACGATGGAGGATTTCGATGCGCTATTAGAGGCCGTACATGCACGTGGCATGAAACTGTTGCTCGACCTCGTCGTCAATCATACATCGGATGAACATCCGTGGTTCCTCGAGTCGAAAAGCTCTAAAGATAATCCGAAACGGGATTGGTACATTTGGCGAGACGGAAAAGATGGTGCGCCACCGAGCAACTGGGCGAGTATCTTTGGCGGCTCTGCTTGGGGATACGATCAACAGACCGATCAATATTACTTACACGTCTTCTCGAAGAAGCAACCAGATCTGAACTGGGAGAACCGTGAAGTTCGAACGGCCGTCTATGACATGATTAACTGGTGGCTCGATAAAGGGGTGGACGGATTCCGTGTCGATGCGATCAGTCACATTAAAAAGATGCCAACAGGGACGATGCTTCCATCTCCTGACGGCAAGCCAATCGTCACGGCGTTCTCGATGTACTCGAACATCGACGGCATCCATGACTATCTTCAAGAGATGAAACGGGAAACGTTCTCGAAATACGATATTATGACGGTCGGTGAAACGAACGGGATTGAGCCGGAAGCAGCAGATCTTTGGATGGGTCCAGAAAACGGCGCAATGAATATGGCGTTTCATTTTGACCATGTCGACATTATGCGGCGGTCACGTCTGGCCCCACTCGATGTCGTCGAGTTGAAACGAATCTTCGATAAGTGGCAACAAGGTTTACGTGAAACGGGTTGGAACGCGCTATATATTGAAAACCATGACATGGTGCGGGCGGTCTCGCTCGTTGGGGATGAGCATCATTATTGGCGGGAGAGTGCGACCGCGCTCGCGATGATGTACTTCTTTATGCACGGAACACCGTTTATTTACCAGGGACAAGAGATTGGGATGAAGAACGTACCGCTTCCATCCATCCATGATTACGATGACGTCGCGACGAAGAATGAATACTTCGAACGGATTGCGAACGGGATGAGTGAAGTCGACTCGATGCAGCAAGTATGGGGCACATCCCGTGATAACGTGCGAACACCGATTCAATGGGATGCGTCACCGCATGCCGGTTTCTCGACGACAACCCCATGGATGCCGATTCACGAAGAGTATGAGACACTCAACGTCGAGGCACAGCGAAACGATCAGCACTCGATTCTCTCGTTCTACAAGGAAATGATTCGTCTTCGCCGGGCCGAAGATACGTTTACGTACGGTCGTTATCGTGATGTCTTGCCAGAGCATAAGCAGGCTTTTGTCTATGAACGTACATTTGAGAACAATCGATTCTTCGTGGTCGTCAACTTGACTGCGAATCCGGCAGAAGTGACCATCCCGGAGATTGCGGGTGCGACGCTTGTCATGACGAATGAAATCGATCCGGAGACGATTGATACCGAGACATTCATGCTGCGACCATTCGCAGCGCGGTTATATCGTTTATGATAGAGAGGTACCTTCCTAGGAGGGTACCTCTTTTGAATGAGAGGTGGAGTAAGGATGCATACGATTGAATTTTCAAATGGGAATGATACCGTACACGTCGCGATCGAAAGTGCCACTCGCGAGCGATTAACCGTAAAGATTGGGGAAAGCCGGATCGTAACATCCGTGACAGCGTATCTCAGCTTTGCGGAAGCGTTCGCGGAAGCTTTTCATGCTCTTCAAGGAACAGCGACACTTCGCGATATAGACGAAAATGAGGTCATCGACGTCATCTTCTCACATCGGGGAGTCCGTATTGAGTTTCATAATCCTCTTTCGGAGAAGACGCTACAGACCGATCAAAGTTACATGACGGAGTCGATGCGACAAATCGGGATCTGGAATAGGCTGTGACAAATAAGGGAAAAGAGCATATGATAGAGATTGACTAAATGGAAAGGGGTGTCGGGTATGGATGGAACGAAACGTGCTGACATTCGCCCAGGACTCCATGTCCAAATCGTTTTGAAACAAGATCAACGAAGCGGGAAGCTGACGAAAGGCGTCGTTCAAGATATATTGACGAACTCGCCACGTCATCCGCACGGAATCAAAGTGCGTTTGAGCGATGGACAGGTCGGTCGTGTGAAAGTGATCGAAGCTGGAGGTGAGTAAGATGAGCGAGAAAAAACTATCTTTTCAAGAAGCGATGAAACAAAAGCTTGCAGAAAAGAAACAGAACCAGACGAAGGTTCCGACGGGTTTACATGGTACAAAACAAAAACCGTTGACGAGCCAATTGACGAAAAAACCAAATAACCAGAAGAAACGTACTGGTATTTAAGACGACAGCTACTCGAAAAGAGTGGCTGTTTTTTTTGAATATGCGTTTCATCATAAATGAATTTAATCATGATTTAATATTTCTAAACATTTTTATGTAAGCGCTTTAAGTACTTATAAATAAGGAATCTTTCCTGAAACATGTGAAAAAATAGTGAAATTACCTATAAAAAAATTGTTGCTAATTGTCAGAATCTTTGTATAATTCAGAACTAAGACATCATAAAAAAATTCTCAACTTCAGATTCACACAACAGGGAGGAACTTATTCATGGAAGCGATTCAAGGTATGTTACAGGGAAGCGTCGACTTTTTGAACAACATCTTATGGTCGTACGTATTGATCGCCGTGCTCGTCGGAGCCGGGATCTACTTCACGGTCAGAACACGATTTATGCAGTTCCGTTACTTAAAAGAAATGTTCCGGACGATTACAGATAAATCGGACGTGACACCATCGAAAGATGGAAAGAGTATCACACCAATGAAATCATTCTTCATCGGTGCTGCGACTCGTATCGGTACAGGTAACCTTGCCGGGGTTACAGTAGCCGTCACACTCGGTGGACCAGGAGCGGTCTTCTGGATGTGGATCGTCGCCCTTCTCGGTGGAGCAACAGCCATGATTGAAAGTACATTGGCTCAAGTATACAAAGTGAAAGACGATGTTGCGTACCGTGGTGGTCCGGCTTACTACATCGAAAAAGGATTAAACAACCGTGCACTCGGAATCGTATTCGCGGTTCTCATCGCCGTCACATTTGGTCTCATCTTCAACTCGGTTCAATCGAACACAATCGCTGCAGCATTCGATAACGCGTTCGGCGTCGATGCAGTCATCGGTGGAGCTGTCTTAGTCGTCCTTACAGGTCTCGTTATCTTTGGTGGCGTACAACGTGTCGCGAACTTCTCGGCAATCGTCGTACCTGTCATGGCTGTCTTGTACCTTGCAATCGCACTTTACGTTGTCGTTGTAAACTTCGCTGAACTTCCAGCTGTGTTCGCGATGATCTTCCAAAGCGCATTCGGTTTAGACGAAGCGGTCGGTGGTTCAATCGGTGCTGCAATCTCAATGGGTGTCCGTCGTGGACTCTTCTCGAACGAAGCTGGTATGGGTTCTGCACCAAACGCAGCAGCTGCTGCTGAAGTATCGCACCCAGCGAAACAAGGTTTCCTTCAAGCTCTCGGTGTATTCTTGGATACATTGATCGTTTGTACGGCAACTGCAGCAATCATCCTTCTCTCAGACAGCTATGCTTCAGGGAACGGTGAAGGGATTGTCCTTCTTCAAAACGCTTTGACTGAACAAATCGGTGCACTTGCTCCAGCATTCATCGCTGTCAGCGTCTTCTTGTTCGCGTTCAGCTCGATCGCAGGAAGCTACTACTACGGTGAAACGAACATCGAATTCATCAAGAAGAGCAAAGGTGCAGTCCTCGGATTCCGTCTTGCAACAATGGCATTCGTCTTCATCGGAGCGGTCGCTAGCCTCGGATTCGTTTGGAGCCTCGCTGACCTCTTCATGGCAGGGATGACATTGATCAACATCGCGGCCATCACATTGCTCGGTGGCGTTGCCTTCAAAGTTCTTAAAGACTACGAAGAGCAACGTGCTCAAGGTCTCAACCCACGCTTCTCTGCTCGTAAACTCGGCATCGAGAACACAGAGTGCTGGGACGTGGAAGAAGACGAAGTGGCACAAGGTTCTGTTCAGGCAGCCGCTGCTGATTCTTCAAAATCTTAATTCGTAAAATGCAACAAACAGGGACCCTGCTAATCGGGGTCCCTGTCTTTTTATGCGCGTTGACGAATCGGTTTGATGGCTTGATCCGTCTCCGATTTATTCAAATATAAGTAACTTCCGGCAATGAACAACGCACCACCGACAATATTACCGAGTGTAGCGAAGAATAGATTATAAAGGGCACCACTGAAGTTAACAAAGTCCGACGGTACATAGTGAAGCGCAAGCGCGAAAACACCCATGTTCGCAATCGAGTGCTCGAACCCGGCAGCAAAGAATACGACGACTGGAATCATCGTCAGCATGATCTTCGCAACGTCGTTGTTCGTTTTGAGCGGCATGAAGATGGCCAAACAGACGAGCACGTTACATAAGATGCCTTTCAGGAAAATCGCGAGAGCATCTCCACCGATTTTTTTCGCTGCGACGACGGCGAGTAAATGGTCACCCGTCACTTCTCCCATGCTGTGGGCACCGATGACGAGTAAGGACAGGATGACGGCGCCAATCAAGTTACCGAACCAACTGAGTCCCCATATTTTTGCTAAGTCTAACCAGGCGACACGACCTCGTTTTGCCCCGGTGTAGAGATACATCGTGTTACTCGTAAATAGTTCTCCACCCATCCAGACGATAAAGACGAGTGCGACCGAGAAGCTCACGCCGGCGATGAGCATCGTGCCGGGCACGTCGATGAACATGTTTCCGACCGTGAACGAGAAGACGACCCCGATCCCAATCAAAAACCCAGCGATAATCGAACGTAACATGTATTGCGAAAATGATTGCTGAAGCAATGACGATTTTTTAAATGCGGCTTCTTCCATATAGTCGATGACTTGCTTTTCCATAAGAAGACCTCCTTTAGACATTTTCAGTCTAGGAGGTTGCCATAAAGTTTGCAATTGTTTTCACAAACTTTCAAGAAGTTCTCAAGAAACCGTTCACATCGTTGCCACGAGTTCAACTTTGATGCGGTCCGGGTCTTCAAAAAACAGTGCTGTATAGTTCGGACCACCTGCGTGTGGGAAGCGGTCTGCATACAACTCGCGAAAACCGTGTGACGTGAGTTGCTGTCGGATTTCTTCTAGTTGCGCGAGCGATGAGGCATGAAACGCCAAGTGATTGAGTCCAGTCTTTTTTCGATGGTAGGACGGAGTAAGATGGTCTTCCTCTGTCTGAACGAATACGAGATATGTATCGCCGTAACGATAGCTTCGACCCTCTGGCCACGACTGATAGAGCGTGTACGCTAGCTGGTCACAAAGAAGCCATTCCCAAGCACGTATACTGTCATTTAGGTTGGATACGTATAGTTCGATATGGTGTAGCATGAGAATCATCCTTTCGATGGACGTTTGAACTTGCCCCATTCGGTATAATTGAACTATACAACGAATGGGGGAGGAAGCGTATGGATCGGACAGGGCTCGTCTCAAATATTTTGATTGCTGGAAAGACCGGTGTCGGAAAGAGTGCGTTCATCAATTATATATATGGACATGACGTCGCCGAATCGCGTGCCGGAAGTCCGGTCACTGCAGAAGGGCTTCATGAGTACGAGTATTACGATTTAGAACGGGGGATCTTGTTTCGGTTCTTTGATACGTGGGGGCTCGAGGCAGACCGTTCCGAAGAGTGGCATCAAGCCATCCTATCCATCGTTCATCAGCGCGAAGGGGCGCTCGATATCGCAGAATGGTTTCACACCATCTATTACTTGTTGTCCGTGCAGTCAGGACGTGTTGAGGCATACGAGCTTGAGGCGATTTTAAAGCCGTTATATGAACGGGGGAGCAACGTCACCCTCATTCTGACCAACTTTAATGAAGAAGACCCGATGAGTGTGCAGAAGGCAGAAGCGATGGAACGGGTATTGTTACGTGAACTGCCAATCGATGAAGGGGACATCATTCGTGTCAACAGTGTCGAGAAGAAGTTACTGACCGGGAAACGTGTCCCGGTAAGAGGCTACGAGGACGTATGGAAACGGAATCGAACGAACCTTTGGAAAGACATTGAACGAAAACTTCCCATCAATCTGACGAATCATCTTTTAGAAGAGTTGGAAGGTTGGCGGATTCGAAGTATCGACTCGGCAGAAAAAATCCGTATGCTCACCCCACAGGCGATGATCAGTTGGAAAGCCCGTCACATTGAAAAGGATTTAGAGAAAACACTTGAGCAGGCGGCCGTGACGACAGAAGATGCGATGGCTGAAGGGGTACGTCACTATATCCAACTCATGCAACGTTACCCATTAGTCGGTGAACAAGCAGACCATTTGTTTAGAACGAGACGAGTCGAACTCGGATTTGACTATTCATTTGGAAAAACGGTCCGAAAGATGGTTCTCGGAATGATTCCCGGAGTGCATTTCATTTACTGGGCATTTAAGCGCCGAACGGCAGAACGAGGCATCAAAAAGGCCATCGATCAGCAATACACATCTGTGAAACAAACGATTGAAGAAGAAATTCGACGTGGCTTTGAGCGCGAGATGCGTCAGCTTGGACAGACGCTCAACTCATAAAGGGGGAAACGAGAATGGAATCGACAAAGCGGTTTGATTTTAAAGACTATGATTTGAAAGCAGAGCTTGAGCGACTTCGTGGAAATGTAAAGAAACCAAACATCCTCATCGCAGGGGCGACGGGAGCGGGGAAAAGTTCGGTCGTGAACCATGTGTTTGGTCGGGATTTGACAAAGGTGGCGGCAGGGGAACCCGTCACTCGGGGAATTCATCAATATAAGAGTGACGATATTGCGGTCACGTTGTTTGATAGCGAAGGGTACGAGATTGGGAGTGCCCGCCAACAACATTACGAGGAAGAAGTCATCGGGTTTGTGGAGAACGCAAAGAAACAAGAAGCATCCGAACGAATCCATCTCGTTTGGTACACAATCAACGCCGCGACAAAACGTGTCACGCCACTCGACAAGGCGCTCATTCGTCGTCTTCGTGAATCGACTGCTGTCGCTGTCTTATTTACACAGATTGACCAAGTCGATTTAAATGAACTGACAGCGTTACGAAATGAACTGGATGGGGTCGTATCGGAAGAATCCGTGTTTCAGGTCAGTATCGCCCCGGAAATAGTAAACGACGAAACATTGAGACAGTATGTTGATTGGGAACGATTGATTGTATGGTCGGTTGAACAGCTAGACGCTTCTTTGCAGGAAGGACTCCTGATGGAGATTCAAGCAGAGAGTGAGACGATGCTCAAGTTGAAACGGAAGAAAGCCAATCGCATCATTTCAGGGTATGTGGCGAGCGCAGGAACGGCCGCTGCAGTCCCGCTTCCGTTTGCAGATGCCGTGGCCTTGACACCGATTCAAGTGACGATGAGCGTCCATCTGTTTCGCTATTGGGGCGTGAAGGCGAGTGATGATTTACTGAAGACGCTCATTGGAAGCACGATTATCCCACAAATCGGACGTACGTTATCGAAAACGATTCTATTGAATGTCATGAAGTTCTTCCCGGGAGCGAATGCGGCTGCCGGTGTCATCAATGCGACGGTCGCCTCAGGGATCACGTGGGCGATAGGACTCGCTATCAACGAGATTGCTTATCGAAATGCGATGGACTCTTCAAAAACGATCGAGCAGTTGTTGAATCAAGAGTTCGGCTCCTTGTTTGAAAAGTTTCTGAAACAAACTCCGAAGTCGGATCAACCATCTTAATGGCTCCCTTTTGTTAGACTACAAGTAAGTGTAGAGAGGGGGAGAAAGATGAAAAAACGAATCTATATTACGCGGCGTTTGCCGGAAGAAGCCGTCGCACCACTTCGTGACCATTATGATGTACGTATGTGGGAACACGAGGGTGAGAGTGTCCCACGTGAGGTTCTTTTAGAAGAGGTGGCAACTGCACATGCACTGTGGACGATGCTTAGTGACACGATTGACCATGAAGTGTTTGAGCGTGCAACGAAATTAGAGGTCGTCTCCAACTTGGCTGTCGGCTATAACAACATCGACTTGAAGGCAGCGAAAGAGAAGGGTGTCATCGTAACCAATACACCGGACGTCTTGACGGAAACGACAGCGGATTTGACGTTTGGACTCATGATGATGACGGCGCGACGTCTCGGTGAAGCCGAGCGTGATTTACGTGCCGGTGAGTGGAAGTCGTGGCTTCCGATGGGGTATGTCGGCATGGATCTCTTTCAAGCAAAGCTCGGCATTATCGGCATGGGACGGATTGGTGAGGCGGTCGCACGACGGGCGCGAGGATTTGACATGGACGTCTTATATCATAATCGGACGCGTCGTCACGAGTCAGAGTCGATGTATGGCTTCACGTATGCGGACCTCGATGAACTGTTAACGCAATCTGATTTCGTCGTCGTTCTCGCACCACTCACGGACGAGACGCGTGGAATGCTTGGGGCAGATGAGTTTGCCAAGATGAAAGAAACAGCGATTTTCATCAACGTGGCTCGTGGAGAAATCATCGACGAACAGGCGTTGTATGAGGCGCTCAAGGCGAAGAAAATCTGGGGGGCTGGCCTCGACGTGTTCACGAAAGAACCGGTTGACTTGGATCATCCACTATTGACCCTTCCGAACGTGACGACACTACCGCATATCGGGAGTGCCTCGATTCGAACGCGTCTCGCGATGATGGCGTTGAACCGGGACGCTATCGTGAACGTGCTGGAAGGAAAAGAACCGAAGAATCGATTGACGTAAATAGAGCCTGACGCGTCCGCGTCAGGCTCTTCTTATCATTAAAAGCGTCGAATGTTGTCTGGGTCTTCGACATCGTTTCGATACGCACGATCATCAAGACCACGTAGTTTTTCTTCTCGGTCAGGATTCTTCGTTTCTTCGTCTAATTTATCTTGTTCCGGGTCTACAGGGTGACTTGGATCAACCGTCTGACCTTCATGGTAAGGTTTCGAATCGATTTCTAATCCGTCGTCTGTATGACTACCGAGATGAGTGGATGATGCGTCTTGATACGGTTTCGCATCGACCGTCACCCCTTCCTGATGACGACGCTCGAAGTCCTCATCCACATAGACGAGAATCTTACCGGCTTCAACGTCGTCATAGTGACGTTTCACTTCATCTTCGCTAAGTCCCATATTTCGTAAACCGGCATGAACATCTTCATGTCCGCTTAAGAAGGATCGGACCTTATCGAACCAACTTGTATGATGTGCAGCTTCCGTATGAATATCTGTGTCCCGTCTCAAAATCGATACGTTGTCTTCATGCTTCGTGACGACGTAAATGTGTGAGTCCTCGTACCCTTTTGCCCGTAACTCTTCAATTTTTCCAAGCGCCGCATCTTGTGTGTCGTGCATACTGATGAATCGTTTCTCGTTCATAGTAATTCCTCCTTATAATCGTCGATGGTCTTCTAAACCTGAATGTCCGCGAACAATCGGGTCATCCTTTGTCCCTTTTGGTTCCTCGTCATGATCGTTGAACGGCTTTGCATCAAAAGCAATCCCATCCGCCTTCTCACCTTTGTCATGATCGAGTTCACTATCTTTTTTGTACATATTCGGGTAACGATCATAAGAATGACGATCGACATAGAGTAAGATTTGACCTTCGTCGATGGCATCGTAGTATTGTTCTGCCTCGGCGTCGCTGAGCCCCATGTTGCGAAGTTCATCGCGGATACGGTCACTTCCATGTAGGAATGCTTTCACGCGATCGAGCAAATTTACGTCTCGAACTCCAGCCTCGGCGTTTACATCCGTATGGTCACGCAATGCGGAGATTTCCCCATCTCGCTTGGCAACGACATGCATATTCTTTTCGGCTTCCCCTGCAGACCTCAACTCGTCTACTTTATGCATGACTTCCTGTTCCGTCTGAAACAGACCAATCATTTTACGTTCTGACATCGAATACCCCCTTAAATTTGGCCAACCTTCAATTAGCGTCACAATAGGAGTAATTTCCGTTCTATCCGCAATTGAAACAAAAAACGCCATCTCCTAATAGGAGCGGCGCAGATTAATAATAAAGCATGAGCGTGTCGTCTCCGAGTGAACAACGTGTACTCTTCCAGACAAACTCAATCAACGTCCAAATGGCCATGAAACCACTGATCGCTAACAAAATGAGCGCATACAGTGGAGTCAATTGAATGATGAACGACCAACCAAGTGTCATCAATAACGGTTGAATCAAAAAGATGGACGTGACATAGACGACCACGATGAGTAAAGCGAAGGCAATCCGTCGTCCGAGCGTGTGGATGTGGTGCCGAAAACGGGTCAATATACCAAAGATGGCACCCGTCACGAGAACGGGTAACAGGAAGGCCAGGTAGTCAATCGGATATGTCGACATCGGTGCAGTGAACAACCGTCCGCTGAAAACATCGTCGATGACGAGCAGTAAGTTGGCGTATGAGAATGCCAAAATCATACCGAGCAACCAGCCGAAACGGTTCCAAATCGTCCGTGATGATTTGAGCGCTTCGATTTTCGTGTAAGCGAGGAATGCAAGATCACGAACTTCAATCTCTTTCAATGAGAGTTTGGCTTCGTCTAGTTGATTGACCGCCCAATCGAAATCTCGATTCGCTTGAGCTTTTTCATGAGGTTTTAATTCATCCGAGGCATCGATCAAGACGTGGTAGCGACGGCGATATTCTTCATTTGTTTCTGGTTGTTCGATAAGGAAACGAGCGTACTCATGCGGATCTTGGTTTAAGAGACTGTCTAACGACTGTCCACTTTTCTCCGCATGGCGGATATAGCCGGCGAGAGCCAGCAAGAGGCGGTCCGCTTCCGCCTCATCTCCAATCAGTTCGATCAAGCGCTTGCGCACCTCGTTGAAAAACTGTTGGACGTTCGGGTCATGAATCATATTCGGTTCCAGGGAGATTCCTCTCCTTTCTTGGTTTGTCATGGTCACGCAGGTGGTTCGTCATTATGAGAAAGTTTAAGCGACTCGAAATCACCTTGTTCGATGCTTCGAATCAAAATCTCGCTTCCTCCCATATTTGTCGAAAGGGGGATGGAATACACGTCACAAAGACGCATCAATGCGCTCACGTCTGGTTCGTGAGGTTGGGCAGTCAATGGATCTCGGAAGAAGATGATCATATCCATCTCACCGCGTGCGACGGCAGCTCCAATTTCTTGGTCCCCTCCAAGAGGTCCTGAACGGAAACAATGCACCGGTAACCCGGTCGCTTCCGCAATCCGCTTACCAGTTGTACCTGTTGCGAACAATTGATGTTTTTCTAGAATATGTGCATACGTTTTAATGAGAACAATCAAATCGTCTTTCTTTTTGTCGTGAGCCACTAAAGCGATGTTCATTCGAATTCCTCCTAAAATGACTTCTCATGTTATTCGTATCATATCTCGCGGGATTTGACACGATTTCTCTCTTAACTTACGTACCCATTTCTATGGAATCGTAATAGTGATGTGAAAGAGTTGTCATGTGCACGATGTTTGATGATTTTGAAATATAGGTATTTAAAGAAAGAACACTGTTAAGGAAAAGCAATCATCTCATAAAAAAGGAGGAAGATTCGATGAACAATACAACGTATAACTTCAATTCGTTCATGTCATGGCTACCAGAGCTTTTGCTGGCAATTGTTATTCTCGTAGTTGGTTATATCTTGGCGAAAGTATTGGAAAACGTGACACGAAAAGCATTGAAGAAGGCACGACTCGATGAGCGGGCCGGTATTAAAAAAGAGGGGGAAAAAGGAGATAAGTGGACACCTGAACGCATTATCGCAAAAGTGGTATTCTTTGGGGTCTTACTTCTCGCATTCCTGATTATCTTTGAATTTATGAACGTTCCTGCAATCACGGAGCCGTTCAGTCAGATTTATGAAGGATTCTCTGGATTGATTATCGGTGTCATTAAAGCAGGTCTGATTTTACTCGTTGCATGGGTCATCGCTACCCTTTTGAAAAAAGGGATTCAAATGGCGGGACATCGCTTGAATTTAAGCAAGTTGATGGAAAAGACGGGACAAGAATCGACAAGTGTCAACCAAACGAAATGGGTCGATACGGTCGCGAACATCGTCTTCTATCTCGTTCTCTTATTGGCATTACCGGCTGTACTTGACGCACTTGGACTTCGTGGGGTCAGCGGACCATTCGAAGACTTGTTGAACAGTTTCCTTGGATTCATTCCGAAACTTGTCGCAGCGGCGCTCATCTTCGCAATCGGTTATGTCGTCGCGAAGATTGTACGTGATATTTTGACGAAGTTCCTTGAAGCAGCAGGATTAGATCGATTGGCAGAGCGATTCCATCTTTCTGACTATGTGAAGGGATCAAGTCTTGCGAAAGCAATCGGTACAATCGTGTTCATCTTCATCATGATTCCGGTCACGATTTCGGCACTTGAAGCGCTTGATATTCGAGGCATCTCGGAACCAGCGATTGCGATGCTTAATGATGTCCTTGTCATGATTCCAGACATCCTTGTCGCAATCGTCCTCGTCCTCGTCGGTGTATTCGTGGCAAGATGGTTGAAAGGTGTCGTTGTATCGCTCCTTGAAAACCTTGGCGTCAATTCATTGGCTCATAAAATGGGCTTCGAGGAACGAGCATCTTCGATGTCGATCGCCCAAGTGGTCGGTGTCGTTGTACAAGTGATCGTCATCTTACTCTTCGTATCTGAAGCACTTCAGGTGGCGAATCTCGAGTTCATGGCGTCTCTCGCCACTGCGATCTTCGCTTACTTGCCAATGGTGATTGCGGCACTCATCATCTTGGCAGTTGGCTTCTGGTTAGCTAATATGGCAGAACGTTTGGTCGGAAGTGTTCTTGTCGATGGAGCAGGACAACCGAGCGCGCTTCGCTACGTAGCGAAATATGCGATTCTCGGACTCGTCTTCTTCATGGCCATCAGTCAGCTCGGCATCGCACCGATGATTGTCAATACGGCCTTCCTCCTCATTCTTGGAGCCGTTGCCCTTGCCTTCGGTCTTGCTTTCGGTCTTGGCGGTCGCGAGACGGCAGCACGCTACTTGAAAAAAGCGGAGCACCGTATTGATGAGACGGAAGTTTCA
This sequence comes from Exiguobacterium sp. s189, assembly GCF_018617615.1. Lineage (NCBI taxonomy): Bacteria > Bacillati > Bacillota > Bacilli > Caryophanales > Exiguobacterium > Exiguobacterium sp. s189. The sequence goes on from NZ_JACSKM010000004.1 coordinate 66,894, forward strand.
AAAGAAGGACTCGAAAAAGAAAAAGAACAGATGAGTCGCGAAGCGGAAGCTGCGAAACAGCAAGCCAAACAAGGTGTTGAGCAGTCGAAGCAGGAAGCGGAACAATCGAAGAACGAAGTGAAGCGAGACGTTCATGATTCAACGGGAGATCACGTAGACGGACCAGAACCAAATCCGTTCCACGAAAACATTACTCCGGATCAAGACAATCGTTCACTGGATGACAACGATGGTCCGTTACGCCCTTAATTGATTCTTTCACGGATCTCCCATGTGGAGGTCCGTTTTTTGTGTTCAACTTTGAAAGGAACCTGGTCGATAGATAAAGAAAAGAGTGACAGAGGTGAGAGGGATGTTTGAACGATTTCAACGAACACTCGTTGTGAACTATGTGATTGGCTCAGGATTAGCGGTTTTTGGTGTGGGGGGCGTTTTCATTTTTCAGACGCTTGAGTTATCAGTTCGTGAAATCGGACTGCTTCTAACCATTATGTTCGGTTCAGGGATGATTATGATTACGTCAGAACTTCTTTTGTATCGTAAACATATTCGACCAATCCGACGATTTTTTAAAGTTGACTCTCCAACGAGCCAAGAATTGACGTCTGCGTTCGAACAGGCGAGCCGATTCCCAACTTTAACAGTACAGCGAATTTTGGGTCCTCATTTATTTGGACTATCCATTCCGTCAATCGCTTTGACGACCGTCTGTATTTATAATGGCTGGATTGATTTACCGTATCGTTTGATTGGTCTCGCTGCGATTGGTGCCATCATGATTGCCGTGTTGCACGCGTTGATTGAGTACTTCTTGACGGTACGGTCGGTGGAGCCGCTGCTCGTGTATATGAAAGAAAGTCACTTCGAACTGTATCATCAGCCTATCCATGCAACGTATCGGTCATTCAGTGTCCGGACTAAATTATTGATCAGCATGCTCATTACGGGTGTCTTTCCGATCATGTTGTTTATGTTGGCCTCGAGCGTTCAATTGTCGACCTCGACTCGGGCGGATACATATTGGAATTGGGCGTTCGTGATTCTTGTTATTATCGTTGGGATTGCGGTGTTATGTAGTTTCTTACTCTATGACAATATTAAACGCCCGATTGGCCTTTTGACGTCAGGAATCGAACAGATGGAATCAGGACAGCTCCAAAAAATCGAAAACCCCTATTTAGATGAGTTCGCTCAATTGATTGGGGGCTTCAACCAAATGGTCGAGACGGTGAACGCTCGGGAACAAGAGAATGCGCAACTGCTGGACAGCCTCTTCATCTTATTCGCGGCAACCCTCGATGCACGTGACCCTTATACGGCCGGTCATTCAGAACGTGTGGCAATGTACTCGGTAGAGCTTGCCCGTGCGCTCCATTTGCCAAAGGAACAAATCGATTTACTCAATAAGTCTGCACTTCTTCACGACATCGGAAAAATCGGGATTCGTGATGATGTCTTGCTGAAGGAAGGAAAATTGACAGACGAAGAGTTCTCAAAAATTCAGGAACATCCGACGATTGGCATTCATATATTGAGTCAAATTCATTTACCGGCATCCCTTCAACCGATTTTGGCTGGGGTTCGGTCGCACCATGAACGAATCGACGGAAAAGGGTATCCGGACCGCTTAAGTGAGGTCGACATTCCGTTGTTCGGAAGAATCATGGCGATTGCCGATGCTTATGACGCCATGACGTCTGATCGACCTTATCGCTCTGGGATGCCGATGGAAAAGGCACTCTCTATTTTAGAGAGCGGTCGTGGCACGCAATGGGACACCGAATTTGTAGACGTATTCGTAAGGCTTCGTCGACAAGCGATATCTGCATAAAAAAGGAGCGGCACCTCGTGTGCGGCTCCTTTTAGGATAGGGTTTGGAATACGTACACACCGAATACGGCTCCGATGACGACAACGACGAGATTGACCCGGAGTAGCGCAAGTGTCGTAGCAATCACTCCTCCAAACAAAGCGGACGTCGTAGTGGTTGTCGAAGACAAGACTCCCGGAAAAATTAAACTAGCCAATACCGCATACGGGATGAAAGAAAGAAATCGTTTCATATACGCCGGTAACGCCAATTCCTTTAACCAGAGTAGCGGGACGAGTCGAGGAAGATACGTGACAAGCGCTAATCCTAAGACGAGCAAAAATAAGGACATCATGAAATCTCTTCCTCCTTAAATAGAAAAGCACCGATTCCGGCCGCGACAACAGTCGCGATGATGATTCGAATTCCGTCCGAGATTGGAAAGAGCGGCGTGATGATCCAATGAAGCACCGCTTGCATGATGATGGCGAAACTCGTGACGACGAAGACAGGTCGAGTCGTCAAGGACGGGACGAGTAACCCGATGAACATCGCATATAGCGCAATGCCCATGCTCGCTTGTAACGTGCTTGGAAGACCGAAAGCGAGAAACACACCAATCCAAGTACCGATATTCCAGGCAAGAAAGGCAATCGTATTCAACCCGAGAACGAACAGAGCAGAACGTGCTTCTTTTCGGGTGGAAGCGACACTGAACGTTTCATCGGTGACACCGAACGCAATGGCAGCCAATAGTTTTCTAGATGTATTTTCAATCCGTTGGGATAGCGAGGCGGACATTAAAAAATGACGAGAGTTTAGAATGAACGTCGTCAGAATGATTTCCCAATACATCGAACCGGTCATCAGCAATTGCACGGTGATGAACTGACTGGCACCGGCGAAAATGAAAAACGACATGGATAACGTGATCACGTTTGGCAGATCAAACGATTTTGCCAAAAGACCGAAAGCGATGGCAATCGGGATATATCCAATGGCGACGGGAATACCTGCTCGCAGTCCCGCGCGAAATGTCGACTGTTGTGAAGATGGGGATATGGATTGAACTGAAGTCGCCATGACAGCCCTCCTTGATGATCAAGATGATTTCTATGTCATTCGGGATGAATGGACGGTTTCCTGCTGAAACGATGAAAAAGAGGGTATACATGTATCGTTAAGGAGGGTGGTCACATGAGTCGTGCTGAAGAATTTTTGGCATCCTACCATCGAATCGAGGACTACTTGAGTCGAGAGATGGGAGATGGCCAGCATTTCAGTTTTAGCAATATGGTGAATCGGTTAGCGAAACAAAATCCAATCATCAATCGATATAAAGAAGATTTACATCAGATGAGTCAACTGCGAAATGCCATCGTTCATGAGCGTCGTGAACCTGATTTCATTATCGCTGAACCCCACGAGTCGCTCGTTGAATTGATTTTAGAGGTGGAGCGTGAACTGCTTCATCCACGTCTAGTCATCCCATTGTTTGCGAAATCAGTGGTGACGTTTCAGTCCGAAGATTTTTTGACAGAGGTGCTCCGAGAGATTCGCGATAAAAACTACTCGCAGTTTCCCGTGTATCACGACAACGGCTCTTGGCGTGGTCTTCTGACGAAAAAAGGAGTGACCAGTTGGTTGGCCGAGACGATCGACGGAACCAACTTATCACTCAAAGGAGTTCGCGTGAAGCATGTTCTCCATCATGATCCGCATATGCATCGGTATCGATTTATTCGAAAAGATGCGACGGTGATTGAGGCGGAGCATTGCTTCACACAAATGAAAGAGGGCGCCCGATACGACGCCCTCCTGATTACAGAGACTGGTAGTCCGAATGAAACGCTACTCGGAATCATCCGTCCTCAAGATTTATTAAACGCGCTCCGTTGAGGCGAGGTGTTCAATCGCGACCTCATATTGGGTAACGGTGTTGCCGAGGACGATCGGTTTTACTTCCGACGTCCCGTCATCTCGTTTCTTATGGGCGTGCTTGTAGGCATTGCTGTCGCGCCAATTTTCAAAGCTTGCCGCATTCCGCCATGTGGTCATGATGACCACATGGTCCATTGCTGCATCGGACGTATCCGTCAACACTTGCATCCGGACAAAGCCATCCATCGCTTCGATTCCTTTTGTCGTCTCGAAACGCGCTTTGACCGCATCGGCCTTTCCTTTTTCAACGTCTAGTTTATTCATGACAATCCACATTCGGCATGTCCCCCTATACGAATAAGATGATTCCATTATACCGTGAACAGGGAAATGCCTGAAAAAGGATGCTCACTCAACGTTTGCTCCACCATTCTTCAAACACCCAGTTCTTCTGCTTCATCATCGTAGCTTCGGTTAACCCGACATAGCGCAAGTGCCATGGTTCATAATTATATCCAGTGATTTTTTCTTTTCCTTTCGGATAACGGACGATAAAGCCGTAACGATGGGCGTTTTGAATCATCCACTTTCCTTCAGGCGATTGGTCAAAGGAGGCGTATAATCCTAGACGCATACGTTGACTCGTCATATCCACCGCCAGACCGGTTTGATGTTCACTGTACCCGGGACGGGCGACATATTTTGAAGCGTATGCGACCCCGCGTGTATTGACCCAGTAAGTATATAGCGATTTTTGAGTCGAATAGGAGCGATAGGCGCTCAGTGCGTACAACGTATGACCCTGCTTTCGACCTGCGTAATACAGTTTCGCTAGCGCGTAAGCGGCTTCTGCTGTCATCAATGTACGTTCGCTTCCTTTTTGATAAACAGTTGGGACGGTTAAGGTCACAAGTTGTGGGGAACGATAAGTGGACGGGAGCCCATTTGTTTTATTGACGAGTCGTAACCGGTCGGCCGTTGGCATTTTAGGGATGCCGGCTTTTAGGTTAGCGGTCGGAGTGAAGTACTTTGTACTCCCGATATAGACATTGGACCAACTTCGGTTATACGTGGTGTAACGGATAGGGACATTTGTTCGTAACGTCTTCAACACAGGTGAAGATTGCATTGCACGACCATATAAGTAGGTTGTTTTGATGGTGTAACCTGGTTGTGGGGACGGTGATGCCGCTGTCACCGGCGAAGCTTGTAACAGGAGCAGACAAATAATCAAGATACGCAGGGACTTCATGGCAAAACGCCTCCTCGTGGGTTAGATGATGTTCCTTTTCCCGTTTTCTTGATGGACTGAGCATCTTTTATCCATCCTCAGGTCGGATGAGGATACAGCTTGGGTCCGATGAAGCGAGGAGTCAAATCCGATACAATAAACATAACGAATGAGATCGTAGAAAGGAGTGAGCGAATGGAAGTCTTATTTGGATTACCACTGTTGTTGCTCGTCCTGTTCTTTGCCTTTTTATACTTTAATATTAAAGGGCTATCGAATATGTGGAAGGACTACAATCGAACGAAATCGATGATTCCGCTCGGATTCTTCATCGTCGGGATTATCGGAATTTTTACAGGAGTGTGGACGTGGCTCGTCATTTTGATTTACTACGTCGTCCGCCCGAAAGACTAAACACTGTATGCAGACGCATACGGTGTTTTTGCTATACTAAGGACGAGGTGTTGAGATGGAGAAGTTAATAAAAGCATGGTTTATCGTGACGTTGATCGCGTTTGTAATCTTTAAGCTTGGTGAAGTAATGACAACCCCGTATTCGGAAACACCGAGCGAAGGGAATATATACTGGATTGTGCTCTTGATTGGATGGCCGTTTCTGTTATTGTTCATTTGGATTACGGTTCGTATGACACGTCGAGTCACGGCATCCGTGCGACCGATGGGGAGAATCGTGTTAGGTTTGGGTAGTCTCATCATGGCCGGGATTTCCTGGGTGACCAATCAATCGCAAGCGACGTCTCTTCGGGAAGGGATTCGTTTATCTACGAATGAGTCTTTCGCCGAAGGGTGGAACCAGTTCACGAATATCATTTATATGAACCAGCTGACTTTCTTTTTCCTGACAGTCAGTTGTATGGGGGTTGGGATTGTCCTTTCGTTCATCCCGACCAAAAAACAGCGAGAAGAAGCCGTATAAGCTTCCTCTCGCTATTTTTATAACCGTTCTTGATAAAGACGGGCATATCGATCAGCTGCGATGATGGCGTCTGCAACTTCTTCTGGCGTGACATCAAAACCGCTATGAATCGTTTCGCCTTCTGCCGTGGCGGCTTTTCCGACTTTCAAGATATCTTCTCGAGATGCATCTTTCAATTTGATATCTTCGAGTGTGACCGGCAAGTCGAGTGCCATATAAAAGGCAACGTACTGCTCGAATTCTTCTTGAGGACGTCCTTCGAGTGCGAGTTGCACAAGTGTTCCAAATGCAACTTTTTCACCGTGCGTCAAATGGTGGATGTCCCCTTCTAACGCGGTAAATCCATTGTGAATGGCATGGGCTGCAGCCAAACCACCACTTTCAAAGCCGAGACCACTCAATAGGGTGTTGGCTTCAACGATGGCTTCGAGCGCAGGTGTGACGACTTTTGCCTTGACGGCTTCATACGCTTGAATACCATATGTGAACAATACTTCTTCACAACGTTCAGCAATCGCTTCCGCCGCAAGCGTTGGGACACCACCGGCCATCGTCTTTCCTCCGAATGAAAGGACACTTCGTACTTCGACCCACGTCGCCAAAGCATCGGCAATGCCTGATGCAAGGAAGCGCGGCGGTGCCTGTGCAATCAACTCGGTGTCCACCAGAACGAGATCAGGATTCTTTTTATAAAAACGGTAACTTTCAAAATTACCTTCATCTGTGTAAATGACTGACAGGGCGCTCGTCGGTGCATCTGTCGAGGCAATCGTCGGTACAATGACGATGCGCGCATCCAATTCATCTGCGACCGCTTTTGCTGTATCAAGCGTCTTACCGCCACCGAGACCAATCACGAACGCTGTGCCACTTTCTTTGGCATCTGTGGCGATTCGAGTGATCTCATGCTTTGATGCTTCTCCGACAAAATCTGCTTTCGTCGCTTCAATATTGCTCGCCTGCAGTGAATGTGTCACACGCGAACCGACCAATTCCCAGACGACGTCATCCGCGATGAGTAAAGCGTTTGAACCGAAGTGAGCGACATACTCTCCGATGCGATCAATCGTTTGTTTCCCTTGCACATACTTAGCCGGACTGATGAAAATACGTTCTGACATAGTAAACTTCATCCTTTCATAACGGGTTTAGTGTAAGTGCTTACAACGACATCATACTACAGTTTGTGAAGGAATACCGTGAAGATTACATGAAGATTGGCAACTGACCGAGCACAAGCAACAAGATGATGATGGCGACAACAATGAGAAACCCCCAGTCATTCATTCGTTTCGTCATACGAGATATCCCCTTCATAGGTCTAAGTGTCGATTCATCTACAGTATAAAAGAGTGTTGAAATAAAGGCAGGACGAATAAATCACCAGGTTAAAAATAAACATACCTTATGACGTCGAGACAGCTCATCAGGTTTAACGGATGATGAATCGGGAACAATAGTGTCGTATGTTCATTATCGAAGGAGGAATTGAGTATGTCGAAACATGTACTGATTGTCACGACGTCAGCGGATCAATTATCAAATGGCCACGCAACGGGACTTTGGCTTGAAGAGTTTGCTGTACCTTACTTGTTATTCGAAAAAGAAGGATACAAAGTGACGGTCGCGAGTATCGAAGGTGGAGACGTGCCAATCGATGCGAATAGTTTAGAAGATGGTTTGTCAGATGACATTCTAAATACGCGCGAGTTGCTCAAAGACACAGCGCGACTCGATCAAGTCGCAGACGAGTCGTATGACGCAATTTATTTGCCAGGCGGTCATGGGACAGTCGTCGATTTCCCAGAAAATGAAACGCTACAACGCGTTATTCGTAACGTCTATGAGAGTGGAAATATTGTCGGTGCGGTGTGCCACGGACCGATTGGATTGGTCAACGTGAAACTGAGCAACGATGAGCCACTCGTCAAAGATAAACAAGTGACAGGGTTCACCGATGCAGAAGAAAAAGAAATGCAACTCGATTCAGCTGTACCGTTCTTACTTGAGACGGGACTACGCAATCAAGGTGGACAGTTCAAAGGAGCTGACAATTGGGCGGTGAATGTGGCAGTCGACGAGCGACTCGTCACAGGTCAAAACCCTCAGTCTTCTGAAGCGGTCGGCAAAGAACTTGTCAAATTGTTAGGATAAATACATGAAGCAACTTCGGTCATTCGAAGTTGCTTTTTATTTTTGGACATATGTCCTATTCAAAGGGTCATTCTTTTTGTACAGTCAGACGAAGAGAGAGGGGAATGACATGGGAATTCTATTTGCCATACTATCTGGCACGTTTATTGCTTTACAAGGAATCTTTAACGCCAAACTAGGAGATGCGGTAGGGGCATGGATGTCCGTCACAATCGTCCATTTTGTCGGACTTTTGTTGGCACTCATCATTTACTTTTTCAAACGAGATGCAGACATGACGGCCTTCAAACGCGTCCCTTGGTATTATAGTCTAGGTGGATTATTCGGTGTATTCGTCGTCTTCGGCGAACTGACAGCGATTCAACAACTGGGAGTGACATGGGCAATCTGTGTCCTGCTTGTGGCACAATTACTAGGCGCCTTTATCATCGATTTGAACGGTTGGTTTGGTGTCGAACGGAAGCCGATGAATACGGGACAGGTCATGGGACTCGTCTTAATGGTCGTCGGGATCGGAATTTATACATTCGCGTAAGGAGTTCAATTCTCATGATGAATATGATGGATGCACTGACACGACTGCAGTGGAATCACCTTTTTTCTAACGAAACGCTTGAAGCTTCTTCTTTAGTCACTTATGAATCTGGTACAATGCTTTGTTCGAACAATCAACACATTGAATCCTTGTTCGTCGTTCTCGAAGGACGTGTCAAAATCTATACACTCAGTGAAGAAGGAAAGTTGCGCTTGCTTCGTTTGAAAGCTGCACCGACGCTCATTGGAGATATCGAATATGCGAGTGGTCGTAACGTATTGCATACTGTCGAGGCGGTTGGTTCGGTAACCTGCTTACGGATTCCGTTTGAGGCACTTCGTCGTCATAATCGTACGGTCGAATTCACGGAACACCTATTGCGTGGGGTGTCCGAAAAGCTGTTCATCGAGGCGAATGCCTCATCCAACCATCTCATGTCGACACTTGAAGAACGATTGGCGGGTTATTTGATCTCGCTTAGTGAATCGGGTAATGAGCTGTTTCAAGCTGAGATGAGTCAACTGAAGCGTAAAGAAGTCGCCGAATGGCTTGGGACGAGTTATCGTCATTTGAATCGGACGTTGCAGGCGTTCGTCGATGAAGGATTGGTCACGCGAACGAGAAAAGAAGTTGTCATATTAAATAGTGAGCGATTGAAGGAACGTGCGAACGGCATGTTTTATGAGTAAGGAGAGATTATATGATTTTTGGAATCATCTGTTCAGCAGTGGCTGGAGCATTCATTAGTGTCCAGGCGGCAGTCAATGCAAAAATGAATACAAATTTAGGAGCCTGGGCGACGACAGTGTTGGTTTTTATCGTTGGATTAATCGGATCCATCATTCCGTTACTGTTATTCGGAGGCAATCTTTCCGGATTACGTGATGTGTCACCCATCTATTGGCTTGGTGGGTTACTTGGGGTCGGTGTCGTGTATTGTGTCATGCGGAGCATCCAGCTACTTGGACCGACTTTGTCCGTGTCACTCATCCTCGTTTCACAACTCATTTGGGCATTACTCGTCGATTTGTATGGCGCTTTCGGGATGCCTCAAATTACATTATCGGCTGGACAAGTCGTTGGGCTTACGGTCCTGCTCGTCGGAGTTATTCTCTTTAAACAGTCTCAGACCGCAGCCGTCGCCAAACAAGCTGTCAACGAAGCCACTTCATAAGGAGTGGCTATTTTTTCGAGCAAAACGGGTACAGGTTGGTAACGATTTTTTGTTAAAATGAAGCAGTGGTTTAAAAATAGCTGAGGTGATGAAAAAAGTGGATTCTTCCATAGTGATTGATTTGTTGATTGTTTTGTTTTTGATTGTGTTGAACGGGATTTTTGCGATGACAGAAATTGCGCTCATCTCATCGAAACCTGCAAAACTTGAGGTTGAAGCAAATCGAGGGAAGCGAAGTGCCAAGATTGCGCTTCATTATTCGAAAGACCCGACAGATTTGTTGTCGACCGTTCAAGTCGGAATCACATTGATTGGGATTATTAACGGGGCCTACGGGGGCGCGCGCTTCTCGGCACCGCTTGCATCGGCGTTTGAACAAGCCGGAATGAGTACGCAGTATGCCGGAACCGTTGCTTATGTGGCCGTCGTTACGATTATTACGTATCTGTCGCTCATCATTGGTGAATTGGTCCCGAAACGGATTGCGCTCGTCTCACCTGAAAAAGTAACGATGGCAATCATTCCGTCGCTCGATCTATTCAGTAAGTTGATGCGCCCATTCATTTGGATTTTATCGAAATCGACGCTCTTCTTATTCAAGCTCCTTGGATTAAAGGCAGAACAAACGAGTGGAGAGACTGAGCTTGAGATTAAACAGCTTCTCTTTGAAGGAGCTCAGCAAGGTCAGTTCGCCCATGAAGAAGTGCAACAAGTCGAACGCGTCTTTGCGTTCCACGATCAATTGATTTATGAGCTCATGCAACCTCGGACGACGCTCGAATGGGTCGACTTAGAGGATGACATGGATGACATGAAAAAATCGATTTACGAGAGTAAGCATAACAAGTTACCAGTCGGTCGCGACTCACTCGACGACTTTGTCGGATATATCGATGTGCGTGACATTTTGACGTTACCGACATTGCGTGAACCGTCACAAATTTTAAAGCGCATCAAGCAACCGCTGATTGTGCCAAAACAACGTGAAGCGAGCCAAGTGCTTCAGATGATGCAGAAAAATGGTGTCGAGATCGCATTCGTCTTAGATGAATACGGTGGATTCCTCGGGATGGTCACGTTGTTCGATATTTTGGAAGAAATCGTCGGAGAAGTCATGATTGAAGAAGATACACCGGAAGTGGTTCGTCGTGAGGACGGATCGTATTTAGCGGACGGGTTACTCGGGATCGAGGACTTAAAACGAACGTTTGAGATTCGGGACGATCGCTTCGATGAGGGACGCAACTCATATCATACGCTCGCGGGACTCGTTATTTACGCATTAGGTGATTTTCCGAAGCGGGGGGACGTGGTCGAAGCGTACGGCCTTCGTTTCGAAGTCGTCGATATGGACGGCAAACGAGTCGACCAAGTACTCGTTTCTGAATTAACAGAACCAGTCAAAGAAGAGGATTGATGCGATTGCATCAATCCTCTTTTTCATGTGTCATCCATGTTCGTTGTAAAGCGCCTAGCAAAATGTGAGCCGTGTGTAACATCGCTCGTTCATCCACATCGAAACGAGGATGGTGGTGAGGGAAAATCGCTGAGAGTTCAGGGTTCCCAGCTCCCGTGAAAAAGAAGCTGCCCGGTACTTGTTCTAAATAGTAAGCAAAGTCTTCTCCGACCATGAGTGGTGCCATCTCGATGACACCGTCTTCGCCGACGGTCTCTTTCGCGCTCTGGCGGACGAATTCTGTTTCTCTCACATGGTTGACGACGGCTGGATAACCTTTTATATAGTCAAGTGCGTACTCGGCATCGCTCGCAGCACAGACAGAGCGAATCATGCGTTCCATATTCGTGATGATTTTTTCTTGCGTCTCTGAAGTGAATGTGCGCACGGTTCCAGATAACTTGGCTTCTTCGGCAATCACATTGAACGCTTGACCGGAATGGAGAGTCCCAATGGTCAAAACGGCTGGTTCGAGCGGGTCGATGCGTCGACTGACCACTTGTTGGAGATGGTTCGCCACATTCACGGCGACCATGAGGGCATCGACCGTATGTTGCGGAATCGCACCATGACCACCTTTTCCTTTGATGGTCAATTCAAAGCGATCGGCTGCCGCCATGACGGGACCTGTTTTGACGCCGACTGTTCCGAATGGGAGGGGTGTCCAGATGTGCGCACCATAAATATAATCCACATTGTCGAGACAGCCGTCCTCAATCATCGGTTTAGCGCCACCGGGAGCCAATTCTTCGGCGAACTGGTGAATCAGTACGACGTCTCCCGGAAGGTCCAGTTCGGTCAATACTTTCGCTAGAACCAAAAGCGTCGCTGTATGGGCATCATGGCCACAAGCATGCATGACCCCGTTTACTTTTGAACGATACGGGACGTCTTTCACATCTTGGATGGGAAGCGCGTCAAAGTCGGCCCGTAACGCGATGGTCGGACCATCACCGCCTTTGATTCGACCGACGACCCCATTACCGCCAACGTGTTCACGTACTTCAATCCCAAGTTCGCGGAGATAAGAGGCGATCATCTTCGGCGTTTCAACTTCTTGAAAAGATAGCTCTGGATATTGGTGAAAATGGCGTCTTAGTGACACCATTTCTTCGAACAACTCGGTCAAACGTACTTCGGCATTCGTGACAACCATTGCGCACACTCCTTTGTGATCAACGCATTAAGAATTGCATCCATTTGCTAATTTTTATGAAAGTTAAGCTTATCTTATACGAGTAAAGGGAATTAATACAGGAGAAAATGAAGAAATGAGGTGCCAACATGGGGTGGATTATTGCGATTGTAGCGGTTGTCGTGCTCGTACTCATCTATTTTTCGATGTACAACGGGCTCGTCAAATATCGAAACTGGGTCGACGAGGCATGGGCTCAAATCGATGTGCAGTTGAAGCGGCGGTATGACTTGATTCCAAACTTGGTCGAGACGGTGAAAGGGTATGCGAAACACGAGCAAGAGACGCTCGCGAAGGTCGTCGAACTGAGAAACCAGCTCGGGGAGAAGTCGAATCGCCAAGATCAGATGGCGGTGAACGACCAACTGAGCGGGGCGCTGAAAAATCTGTTTGCGCTTCGTGAAGCGTATCCGGATTTGAAGGCGAACGAGAACTTCAAGATGTTGCAGGAAGAATTGACGCAGACAGAAAACAAGGTCGCGTATTCGCGTCAGCTCTATAACAATACGGTCATGAAGTACAACACAAAAATCGAATCGGTACCGACGAACATCATTGCCTCTGTGCACCATTTTGAAAAGCGCGATATGCTTGAGGCGCGTGCCGAAGAGCGCGAGAACGTTCGCGTCTCGTTTTGATGAATCGAGGTGGCAAGTATGCTCCTCTATGAACAGATTCGAAAGAATAAAGTGAAGACGGTTTTCATCGTCACAGGGTTTGTGTTGTTTGTCCTTCTCGTCGGAGCGGCCATTTCCTATGTGAACTATGGAGACGCAATCCCAGGTTTGATTTTCACACCAATCTTCTCCTTGTTTTATGTCGGCATCGTCATCATGTCGAGCACGAATATCGTCATGAAGATGAATCGGGCGCGAGAGGTGACATCGGTGGAAGAACACCGCTTTTTATGGCATACGGTCGAAAACATGGCGATGGTCGCGCGAGTGCCAATGCCCCGTATCTTTATCATCAACGATCCGTCACCGAACGCATTTGCAACCGGACTGAAACCAGAAAAGGCGGCCGTCGCCGTCACGACGGGGCTACTAGAGCGATTGTCTCGTGAAGAAGTGGAAGGTGTGATTGCGCATGAGGTCGCACACATTAAAAACTATGACGTGCGTCTCTCGACGGTCACACTCGCACTCGTCTCGGTCATCGCCATTATGAGTGATATCGGCTCACGTATGTTATTTTTCCGAAGCATCAGTGGGGGACGACGTGACCAAAATCAGAATCCCATCTTCCTCATCATCGGACTTGTTTTATTAGTGTTAGCTCCGCTCATCGCGATGCTGATCAATATGGCGATTTCACGTAATCGCGAGTTTCTAGCAGATGCGAGTGGGGCGGAACTGACCCGTAACCCCGATGCACTTGCCTCAGCGCTTGAGAAGATTGCCAACGTCGAGACACCGGTCGAGCAAGCCTCGAGTGCCTCGGCCCCACTGTACTTCTCCGATCCACTTAAGAAGAAAGTGAGTGGTCTGTTCTCGACGCACCCTGATCCAGTCGAGCGGATTTCCCGACTTCGTCAAATGTAATCAGAGCCTGTCCGGTTGCGGCAGGCTCTTTGTGTTACACTGAACTGGGAAAATAAGGGGGTGAATGAGTTGGGTAAAAAGATATACATAGGTTTAGGAGTTGCTTTATTAGTCGTATTGTTTTTATTAGGATTAGGACCATATATTGTACATACAGTACTCAAGACTTTCATGTGGCTTACGCAATACATCTTGCCATGGATTTTTCTCTACTATTTCATTCAATTCTATAAACACTATGCACAAAAACAAGAAAAGCCACCTGAATGAGGTGGCTTTCGATGTTTATCCGGCGCGGTGGCTACGGATTTTTTCGATTTCATCGAGGACGAACTGAACGTTTGTGCCGACGATGACTTGAATGTGATTCGGACTGACGACTTTGATTCCCGGGATGCCGGCTTTCTTGATTTGATCTTGGTTGACGGTATCCATGTCCTTCACATCGACGCGTAGACGTGTGATACAAGACTCGATTCCTGTGACGTTGCTGTCACCGCCGAGACCGTCATAAATCATGTTCGCCATGGCTGAGAATTCGTTACCTGAAGCAGATGCGACCGGTGCGACTTTCGTTTCGCCGTCTGTCGTTTCACTTGCGACTGCATCCACAACTTCATCCGATTCACGACCTGGTGTCATCAAGTTAAACTTCACGATCATAAAGCGGAAAATCGCATAGTAAATGACTGAGAAGAATAGACCTTGAACAATGAGCATATATGGCTGATTGGCAAGAGGTAATCTTGAACTGAGGAAAAAGTCAACGAGACCTGCACTGAATGTGAATCCAGCTGTCCATTGGAACGTTGCTGCGATAAAGAGTGAAATTCCTGTAAGGACAGCATGTACAAGGTAAAGAACTGGTGCGAGGAACATGAATGAGAACTCAAGAGGTTCTGTCACACCTGTAAAGAATGAAGCAAACGCGGCTGCGAATAGAAGGGAAGCCGCTTGTTTTTTCCGTTTCGTTTTCGCTGTATGGTACATTGCAAGAGCTGCGGCCGGGAGACCGAACATCATGATTGGGAAGAATCCGGCTTGATACATTCCCGTCACACCTTTTTCACCTTCGCCTGACCAGAAATTTCCGATGTCGTTGATGCCAGCGACGTCGAACCAGAAGACAGAGTTGAGGGCGTGGTGAAGTCCAGTTGGGATTAAGAGACGGTTGAAGAATCCATAAAGACCGGCACCGAATGCGCCGAGTTTTGAAATCGATTCCCCGAATCCGACGAGTCCTGTGAAGACGATTGGCCAGATGAAGTAGAGCGCGACCGAGACGAGAATCATTGAAAATGCCGTCATGATTGGAACGAGACGCTTACCGCTGAAGAAAGCAAGGGCATCCGGTAGTTTGACATGACTGAACCGGTTATACATACTAGCAGCAATCAATCCTGATAAAATACCGATAAATGCATTTTCAATTCTTGAGAATGCCGGGTTGACGGCTTCGACATCGATGCCTTGAAACAACGCGACTGTTCCAGCCGCTAAAAGTGTCGTGACGGTCAAATAAGCCACGAGTCCACTGAGTGCTGCCGAACCATCGCGGTTTTTTGACATTCCAAGACCTACCCCGACTGCGAAAAGAATCGGAATGTTATCGATAATGGCCGCACCCGCTTTAATTAAGAATGCAGCTGCGACGTTTCCTGACCCCCAACCAGATGGGTCGATCCAGTAACCAATCCCCATGAGAATGGCTGCAGCCGGAAGTACGGCAACCGGTAACATAAGGGAACGTCCGAGACGTTGTAAATAGTTCATCATTGTTGATTTCCTCCTTTTTGGTGGTGTTGATCTTGTAGGCGTTGAATGTGGAGCGTAATATAGCCAAGTTCTGACTCGGGCAAGACGATGCCATATGTCTCTTCCATTTCTTTTGCGACATCAGATGCGCACGCATAGGCAGACGTGAATTTCGTCTGAATCATGCGGAGCATGTCTTCATCAATCGTGTGATGATCGTAATGGTTGACCCGATCCATGACGAACCGTAAATGAGTTAATAATCGTTGATAGGATAAGTCATCTTCTTCAATGGATACATCGAGTCGTCGTGAAATCGATTGAATCATGTCGCGGACAATCGTTGTCTGTTTGACCGTCTTGCGTAAATCACCTCCTTTCACTTTCATCGTATGGATATGAAGCGCGATGAACGCGGCTTCGTCTTTTGGCATTTGGACGTTCAATTTTTCTGCGATGTGTTCAATCGCCCATAATCCAATCTCGTACTCATTCCGATAAAGGATTTTAATCTCGTTCAACAGTTTGTTCCGAAGTGAGATGCCTTCCATCTCTCGCTCAATGGCAAATGAGATGTGATCGGTTAAGACGATGTGGATGTGTTCATTGAACGATGTCTCAAGCCGTTTTTCTGCGTACGAAATAATGTCCTCGGAAACGGTAAAGTGTTCAACGGGAATCCGGCTCAACAACTGTTGGAACTTGTCGTTTTCCGGCATGATGAACAACTTTTCAATTTTATGGGGATTCACGATGTCATTTTTCGCTTTTTTAAAGGCGACGCCAGGTCCAATCGCAATCTTTTCTTCCCCATCGTCTGAGACGATGACCGCATTGTTGTTTAGAATCTTTTTGATCTTAATCATGTGTCCTCCTTGTTCCGGAGTCACGCTTCCACTCGGGCGACAATCGTCTTACCTGGGACGGCTTCCTTCGTGAATGTGAAGGCGTAATGATGGGCAAGCGCGCCACCATTCGTCACGACCATTGGCGTGACCGTGTCTTTACCAGCTTGATGGATTTGGGCCAAGTCGGCTGTCATTAACAGCTGTCCTGTTTTCACGTGGTCACCTACATTTACACGAAGGTCGAACGGTCGACCTTCGAGTTCGACGGTGTCGAGCCCGACGTGAATCAAAATCTCAGCACCATCCTCGGTCCGAATACCGATGGCGTGCTTGGTCGGAGCGATTTGTACGATCTCTCCGTCAGCTGGTGAGACGACTGCTCCGTCTGTCGGTGTGATGGCAATGCCATCACCCATCATCTTTTCACTGAAGACCGGGTCCGCTACTTGATCGAGTGGAATAACGTCTCCTTCCATTGGCGAGTGCAGTGTCGGTTTGTGTCGATTCATTAATTTATTCCATAGCATATCTTCTACATCCTTTCTTAACGCAAAACGAGGAAAAACAAAACAGGCATGGAGTATAGACGGGTGGCATGCACCGTACGTCTTACCCCATGCCTGATCGAATCAGTCACATGTGATCGCTATTCGTTTCTTCACGTTCAACATAACATGTGTGGATTTGAGACACAAGTCTTTTTTTGAAAGCGTTCTCTAAAATTTTACAAGGTGATGAATCTGTTGTATAGTAAAGGCGAATCTATTGAAGAAAGGTGTTGCATGTTGATGAGTGAGGTTGTATCTGCCTAACGAACTGAAAAATGTCGGATGACACGTCTTTTTGTCATGCCGTCATGTTCCGTTACAGATACCGCCCATCAAAAACTGCCAGACACCGGTCTGTCTTTTTGCGTTGGTCGTCATCGACCGACGCTTTTTGTTTGCGCGGTATCTCGATTCTACAATTTGAGGAGAGAGACACATGAACGAACAAACATTTGAAAAATTACAATACAATGAATTGATGACAAAAGTAGAGCGTTTCTGCATCAGCGGATTCGGAAGACGACTACTCAGACAGCAACGTCCGACGAGCCATATTTCGACGGTGAAGAAACGTCTTCAGGAAACGTCTGAAGCACGAGCGATTTTAGATGCGACGTCACATGTCCCATTCATCGGGGTATCTGATATGGAAACCATCATCGGGAAACTACAGCGAGGGATCCAACTCGAGGCAACAGAACTTGAAGCAGTCGCTGAATTTTTACGAGGCGCGCGCAAGCTGAAGCGATTCATGCTCGAACATGAATTTTTCGCACCACTCTTGTCCGCATATGCTGCCGGAATGGGCGAATGGCGAACACTCGAAGAAGACATCACGCAAGCGATTCGAGCCGGTCAGGTCGTCGATGAGGCGTCAAAAGAGTTGAAGCGGATCCGAAAACAAGTCGACATTCTCGAAGGACGCATTGAGGAGCGGTTAGCCAAGTTTTTGAAGAGCGCCGCGAATCGCGAGATGATTCAAGACGGATTCGTCACGAAAAAACAGGACCGCTTCACCATCCCAATCAAAGCTTCATATAAGCATAAAGTGGCGGGTACGATTGTGGACACATCGAATCGCGGCACGACGGTCTTTATTGAACCGGAAGCCATTTCGAAGTTGAACGCCGAACTCGTCGTCAAACGGACGGAAGAATCGGTAGAAGTGTATCAAGTACTCGCGACGTTGACAGGAGCGGTGGCAGAAGTTCTTCCTGACATCGAGGCGACGCTCGACGTCATCGCCCAGTACGATATGGTCTTCGCCAAAGGGAAGTACAGTCAGTCGATTGATGGCGTGACACCGCATGTGAATACGACCGGGCGCATCCAATTGAAACGAGTACGCCATCCGCTCTTAGAAAGCGCTGTGCCACTCGATTTTGCCATCGGTACGGACTATCGCGGCTTGATCATCACGGGACCGAACGCCGGCGGGAAGACGGTCGTATTGAAAACGATTGGACTCCTCAGTCTCATGACGATGACGGGTCTCCATATCCCGGCCCATCCTGATACGGTCATCTCGACATTCGATGAGGTGTTCGTCGATATCGGAGACAATCAGGATCTGGAGTCGGCGCTCAGTACGTTCTCGGCACATATGCACAATGTGGCGAAAATCATGCAAACCGCTGGAAAACGGTCGCTCTTGTTATTCGACGAAATCGGAAGTGGGACGGAACCGAATGAAGGGGCCGCTCTTGCGATTGCTATTTTAGAAGCGGCATATAAACGGGGCGCGATCGTCGTGGCGTCGACGCATTATGGAGAAATCAAATCGTATTCTGAAGCGCATCCGGATTTCATGAACGCTGCGATGCAGTTTGACCCGGAAACGCTCGAACCGAAATACAGACTCCTCATGGGGCAGTCTGGCGACAGTAATGCCTTGTTTATCGCTCGCAAGATGAAGTTGCCGGAAGCGATTCTCAAACAGGCATCTCGTTACATGAACGAGAAAACGTATGACACTACGAAAGTCGATGAATCTAAAATAACGCGAGAAGTGGAAGTGGTACCACTTGAAGAAGCAGAGCGTTTTGAAAAAGGTGACCGTGTCCGTCTACTCGAGACGAATCAAGTCGGTCTTGTCTATTCGTTTGATGCATCGCGTCGGCATGTACGAGTGTTTGTGGATGCAGAGTACGTAGAGTTGCCGGGTCGTCGTGTCCGGTTAGAAGCACGGGCAACGGAACTTTATCCGGCTGATTATGATTTGGATACGTTGTTTACGACGTATCAAGAACGAAAGGAAGCGCACGACTTTGCACGAGGATCGAAAAAAGCGTTACGACGAGTGGAGAAAGAGATTCGAGAAAGAAAGAAACAAGAGCACTCTAACCGAAAATGAATGTAGCATACGATGAAAGGGTAAGAGCACATAAAGAGAAGTCTTAATCTGGGAGGGGCTTATGTGTTCGAGTTAAGTTTTTGGTTTGCACTCGGTTTTGCCGTGATTCACTTTTTTTCAGGAAAGCTCATTCACGTGCGTGAAGTGCCGAGGAGCCGTTTTTTGTCAGTGGCTGGCGGGATTGCCGTTGCTTATGTATTTCTTCATCTCTTACCAGAGTTAAATGAATATCAACGCGAACTTGAAGGAGAGATTGGAAATAACGTCTTCGCTTCCCTTGAGAACCATATCTTAATTATCAGTATGTTAGGACTGGCTGTCTTCTATGGACTCGAACGTTTCGCGACGGCGAATAAACGCAAACAAAAACCGTATGTATTTTGGATTCACATCGGTTCGTTCACGCTTTATACGTTTAGCATCGGGTATGTACTCGCAGAAAGTGAGTTTCAATCGAATGGCACGATGTTCCTTTACTTTGTGGCGCTCGGCATACACTTTGTCACGGTCGATCAAGGATTGCGTCAGCATCATCAGCAACTTTACGATCGACAAGGGCGCATCTTCTTAGCGCTTGCCGTGCTTATAGGATGGGGAGTCGGTACATTTGCAGAAGTGAATGAACTCGGCTTGTCCATCGTTGTCGCCTTTTTAGCAGGAGGGGTGATTTTGAACGTCATGAAAGAAGAGTTGCCTGCTGAACGTGAAAGTAGTTTTGGTGCGTTTTTGATCGGATTGTTGGGTTATGCGTTGTTATTACTCGTCATATGAAAAGGCAGCCACTTGCGGTGGCTGCCTTTTGACTTATAAGCTGTTGCTTTGATTTTCTACGTTGCTGTCGCCCTCTGTTGAAGCATCATCATCTGAAGAGGATGAATCGTCATGATGTGGACCGTGCCCATGCCCATGGCGACCACCTTCACGTCCGCCACGCATACCGCGAGCATCTTCTAAGTCATCGTAACTTGTCACATCGGCAAAACGTTCTTCGTGGTCCGCAAGGATTTGATCGGCCTCTTCTTGCGTCAAGTTTCCTTCCTCCACAGCGGTTGCGAGTTTTTCTTCATGCGACGTCATGATGGCATCGATGAACGCTTCGATTGAGATCCCTTTTTCTTCTGCAAGCTCAGGAAGTGATTGCCCGTTTTCGCGAGCAGCATCCACTTCTTCTTCTGTTAAACCGAGCGCTTCGATGAGGGCGGCATGCCCCGCTTCTCGTTCACCGAACATACCAGGACCCCGTTCACCACGTTCGCATTGTGTGGATGCTGTCGTTGTCGATTCATCTGTCGTCGTGTCATTCGTCGCGGCATATACGCCAGTGCCCGAGACGGCTAAAAGCCCCGCTAAGGCGATTGCTAGTTTTGTTGATTTCATGTGTATCTCCTCCTTTGTTACTTCAAGTGTAGAACTGAAGGCTTCGGAAGTTGTGAGGGAGTTGCAAGATTTCTGCAAATTGTCTTTGGGAAACGGTGGGACGTTCGATGTGTGCGATATAATGGATGTGGAGGCGATATGAGATGAACGTACTCGTTGTGGAAGATGAACAGAAACTTGCGGACGGCATGTCCCGCTTTTTAACATATGCCGGATTTGATGTGACCGTGGCGATGACCCTTAGAGAAGCGAAGCGACAGTTACATCAGCGCTTTGATGCAGTTTTACTCGACGTCCGTCTCCCTGATGGAGAAGGATGGACCTTGATTCCGACATTGAAAGCGCAACAGCCCGCACCTGCCATCATCTTGACGACGGCACGAGGTGAGGCAGATGATCGTGTATTTGGATTGGAACTTGGAGCGGATGACTACTTGGTCAAACCGATCGTCCTGAAAGAGTTGGAGATTCGGTTAAAGCGTCTCGTCAAACAAACGGATGTGATTCAGTTCGGTGCACTCACCATCGACATCAAATCGAGAATGGTACAAGAAAATGGTCATCCGCTTCGTTTGACGAACAAGGAATATGAATTGCTGTTATATCTTTGGAAACATGTCGGGGAGGCGTTAGACCGAAACCGTTTGCTCGATGATGTGTGGGATTACGCATTTGTCGGAGATACGCGTACGGTCGACACGCATATTAAACAATTGCGTGATAAGTCACCAACATTAAAAGAGCAGCTGAAGACCGTTCACCGGGTCGGTTATCGATTAGAGGAACTGTCATGAACCGCTTGATGAAGAAATTATTGTGGACGGCTGTTCTACCGCTTGCCGTGATGGCACTCTTAACTTTCGGACTCACGTCATTATTAATCGGGCGCTTCGCAGAAGATGAAACATATGCACAGTTAGAGCGCGAGGCGGCGATTGTGTATGAAGCCATACAAGAAGGACGTGGGATTCCAGGTCAGTTAGACGTGCTGATATTCCAAAACGGGCAGCGTATTGAGTTCGAACGAGGTGGACGGATGCATCGCATGACACCAATCAACCTTGAGCCGGATGACTTAGCGGTTCAGGACGAAGTGAGTGTGAACGGCACCCGTTTCTTGACGTATTTACAAGAAGAAGGAAACATTCAAATCGTAACGTACAGTCCTGTACCGTTCTCGAATCCGCAGTTCCAGCAAATCTATCTCATCTTAGCAGGGGGATTTATCCTGGCACTGTTGGTTGCCATCGGCGTCACATTTTGGATGAGTCGTCGGCTCACGCAGCCGCTCGTGGAGTTGAAACAAGCGACCGCATCGATCATGGAGGGACGACACGACATCACTCTACCGAATGTGACGAATGACGAGATTGGGGATTTGACCGTCACGGTCGGTCGTATGAATGAATCGCTTCAAGAAAAAGAGGCGCTTCAAAAATCATTTATATCCGGGGTGACGCATGATGTGCGTACACCACTCGCCATCGTTCGGAACGAGGCGGAGATGCTGGAGCTAGGTGTTGTGGAGACATCGGATATTTCGATGACCGGGAAAAGTATTACCGAGGAAGTGGACCGGATTGACCGACTCGTCAACCAGATGCTCGAATATTCAAAGTTGTCGTCCGGTACGATTCCGCTTGAAATAGAGTCGCTTCAACTAGATGACTTGATTTGTCGACTGACTTCACGCATGACCGAGTGGTTCCGACAAAAAGACGTGACGCTCGATTTACAATTGGAGTCTGTAATGATTCAAGCTGACCGTCTAGCGATGGAACGGGTTCTCTCGAACTTCTTGAGAAATGCGTATGAAGCGAGTCCTCCTGGGGGATGCATCACCATCAGACTGACGCCAAATCGATTAGAAGTGACCGATGAAGGGAAGGGAATTGACCCTACCATCCAGCATTCCATTTGGGATATGTATGTGAAAGGAGACCGCTCGAACGGACATGGCCTAGGTCTCGCCATCACGAAATTACTTCTTGAAGCACAAGGACTTTCTTACGGGGTTGATTCAGAGAAGGGGGCGACATTTTGGATCGAATGGACATGACTTTGTTTTTGCGTGGGGTACGGTTAGAGAGGGAACGCATCCGTTCGATAGGCTATCCGTATACGTTACCGATTTTTCAGACACTCGATGAACTATCGTTTCATCATCCTGTCACGTTTCTTGTCGGAGAGAATGGGAGTGGGAAATCGACATTGATTGAGGGGATGGCCGTGGCGGCCGGATTCAATCCAGAAGGCGGAGCACCTTCCTTCCAATTTGAAACAGAGTCGACGCATAGTTCCTTGTTTGAAGCGCTTCGTCCGATTCGAGGCCCGTATCGTCCGAAAGATGGTTTTTTCTTACGTGCTGAAACGGCATACCAGCTATCGAGTTATGTGGATGAGATGGCAAAGTCAGGACGTGATCCTGAACGGTTTTATGAATCATATGGCGGACGTTCCCTTCATGAACAGTCACACGGTGAAGCGTTTCTATCCCTCATGCTACATCGATTTCGTGGAGACGGTCTCTACATTTTGGATGAGCCAGAGGCCGCATTGTCACCGATGCGCCAACTGACGATGCTCGCGCGCATGCATGAACTCGTACAATCGGGAAGTCAATTCATCATTGCGAGTCACTCACCCATCTTGATGTCGTATCCAGGTGCGATGATTTTGCAAGTGGAGACGGGGCTTACTCCGACTGCATTCGACGATTTGGAACATGTAAAGGTCATGCGCGACTATTTGGATGCGCCAGAGCGGATGCAGCGGGTCTTGTTCGATGAATAAAACGGTCATGATGTAAGCGTTTCAATTTTATGTTGACGTCAAGATGTCTAGGGAGTATGCTTATATCGAAAAGAAGAAAATCCACTTTGGGATTGTTACTGGTGATGCAGGCAAAACCTAAATTGATGCCATGACTCCATATTGGACTCTGGTGTGAATTTAGGTTTTTTTCTTTTCAGTTCAGTTGAATGAGAGCGAGGTGAGGAGACCATGCATATTTCAAAAGTGTTCAACAACAATGTCGTAGCCATCGATGCGAACGGTCAAGAGCAGGTTGTGATGGGGCGCGGGATTGCGTTTCAAAAGCGACCAGGCGATCCAATTGACCAAACACGAATCGAAAAAATCTTTACGCTCGAGAGTAAAGAAAGCTATGAGCGTTTCGTTCACTTTTTAAATGAAATGCCGACAGATGAGATGGAAACGGTGAAGCAGATTGTCAGGTTGGCTGAACAACGATTGGATCAACCCATCCATGATTCGTTATATGTGACGCTAGCAGACCACCTTCATTTTGCACTCAGTCGGTATCAGGATGGAATCCAAATTCGAAATCCTCTCGTTTGGGAAGTGAAACGATTTTATGCTCCGGAGTTCGCTATCGGAAAAGAAGCGGTTAAACTGATCAATGAGCGGCACAAGGTCAAACTTGATGAAGACGAGGCAGTTGCGATTGCCTTACATCTCGTCAATGCGACGATGTCTGGTGTCAAAGGTGAAAACCTGCATCTTGTCACCGAGATGACGCGAGCTACGCAAGCGATTCTGACGATCATTACGTACCATTTTCAAATCGAATTGGACGAAGAGTCATACGCGTATGCACGCTTTTTGACACATTTAAAATATTTTGTGCAGCGCCTTGCATCTGGAGAGAAGGTCAAGTCAACGGGTGACGAAACCTTGTTCCTGATGGTGAAGCAGCGATACCCGGAAGCATTTGAGTGTGTCGAAAAAATCGCCGGGTTGATCGCGACGAAATATCATTACGACGTATCAATGGACGAACGGCTGTATATGATGATTCATATCGAAAACTTAATGAAAGAACGCCGACCCTAAGGATGGTTACTGATGATGCAGGCCAAACCTAAATGACTACACAATTTGTTGTGTGGTGATTTAGGTTTTTCTTTTTACCTAAAATGATAAGGAGTGAACAAGATGGACCAATACAAACAACTGGCAGAAACGATTGTGCAACATGTCGGTGGTAAAGAAAACGTCAAAAGCGTCTTTCACTGTGCAACGCGGTTGCGCTTCAAACTAAAAGATGAATCAAAAGCGAGTGCGGCGACATTAAAACAACAAGATGGTATCATCACCGTCGTTCAAAGCGGCGGACAGTTTCAAGTCGTCATCGGAAACAATGTACCTTACGTCTACAAAGAGGTGGTTGACGTTGGTGGTTTCCAGACATCTTCAACCGAGGATGAAGAAAAATCAGGTGTATTCAACCGATTGATCGATGTGATTGCCGGAATCTTTACGCCGATCCTCGGACCGATGGCAGGTAGTGGTCTGTTGAAAGGATTACTTGCGATTCTCGTCGCGCTCGGATTATTAACGCAAGAGATGGGGACGTATGTCGTCTTAAATGCCGCGGCAGACGCACTATTTTACTTCCTACCAGTGATTTTAGGACATTCGGCTGCGAAGAAATTTGGTGGGAACCCGTATATTGGGATGATTATCGGGGGAGCGCTCGTTTATCCTTCGATTGTCGCTATTCAAGGAGCCGGTGAGTCGTTAACGTTCCTCAATGTACCAGTCGTCTTGATGAGTTATGCGTCTTCGGTCATCCCGATTATCTTGGCGACATATGTGTCTTCAAAAGTAGAAACATTCTTCAACCGTCATACACATGAGGCCGTCCGAAACTTCACGACGCCGATGATGGCATTGTTACTCGTTGTTCCGCTAACGTTTTTAGCAATCGGACCGGTCGCAACGTATGCGAGTCAAGGATTGGCGAACGGATACTCATTCTTATATGACTTGAGTCCTACAATCGCCATCGCATTCATCGGTGCGTTCTGGCAAGTGCTCGTCATGTTCGGGCTTCACTGGGGTCTTGTGCCAATCATCATCAACAACTTATCAGTCGTCGGTATGGATACGATCGTTGTCGGTGTATTGATGGCGACATTTGGTCAAGTAGGTGCGGTTCTCGCGATTACCTTAAAAGCCAAAAACCCGAAAGTGAAAGGGTTAGGAACATCTTCCACAATCGCAGGTGTGTTTGGAATTACGGAGCCGGCTATCTATGGCTTGACGCTTCCGCGTAAAAAACCATTTGTGTTTGGAGTAGTTGGTGGAGCGGCTGGTGGTGTAGTAGGAGGTTTGTTCGGTACAGCAGCTTATGCGATGGGAGGACTCGGAATTTTTAGCATTCCGGTCATGATTCCTCCAACGGGTGTCGATTTAGCATTTTACGGAGCATTTATCGGAATGGCGGTAGCAACGGTGGTCGCTCTCGTGTTGACAATGGTCTTCCACAAAGAAGAAGCGACGGTCGAGTCGCAAGAACAAGAGGTCGCCCAGTCTGTATCTGAGCAGGTAGGCTTTCCGGTCTCAGCTCCATTGAAAGGAGAAGTCGTGTCGCTTGAAACGGTTCGAGATGAAGTATTCTCAAGTGGGGCGATGGGGAAAGGGATTGCCATCATGCCTTCAGAAGGTACCGTGTATGCTCCGTTTGACGGCGAAATCGTCACGGTTTACCCATCAAAACATGCAATCGGCCTTCGATCTGATACAGGTGTAGAAGTATTGATTCACATTGGTTTAGACACGGTTAAATTAAACGGGAAGTACTTTGAAACACTTGTGACGGATGGACAGAAAGTGAAAGAAGGAGATTCGCTCGTCCGGTTTGATATGGATGCCATCGCTCGTGAAGGATATGACACGATCACACCAATCATTGTGACGAATACCGATCATTATTTAGACGTATTACCAACTTACACAGGAGCGGTAGAAGCGAATCATGGCGTATTGCGCGTCATTGTATAACAAAGGAGGAGACAATATGAAACAAGTATCGAGTGAATTTTTATGGGGCGGGGCCACTGCGGCCAATCAACTAGAGGGCGGTTATCAGGAAGGTGGTAAAGGACTTTCGATCGCTGACGTGATGCCTGGTGGGAAGCACCGAATGAAGATCATTCATGACCCAACGTTTGATTTTGAATTACATGATGAATATTCGTATCCGAACCATGAAGGGATCGACTTTTATCATCGCTACAAAGAAGATATCGCCCTCTTTAAAGAAATGGGATTCAAGACGTTCCGTATGTCGATTGCTTGGTCACGAATTTTCCCGAATGGAGATGAAGTTGAACCGAACGAGGAAGGTCTTCAATTCTACGATCGCGTCATCGATGAGTTGGTCGCACAAGGCATTGAACCACTCGTCACGATTTCTCACTATGAGATGCCGTTGCATCTTGCAAAACATTATGGAGGTTGGCGTGATCGCCGTCTCGTGGAATATTTTGAACGGTATAGTCGCGTCTTATTCGAACGTTATCAAGGTAAGGTCAAATATTGGTTGACGTTCAATGAAATCAACGGAGCACAATTTATGCCAATGCTCAGTCTAGGAATTGCGGTTCGCGAAGAGGAAAATACATTACAACTCACATATCAGGGACTTCATCACCAACTGGTCGCAAGTGCACTCGCAACGAAAGCGGCACGCGAGATTGACCCAACGATGCAAATTGGATGTATGCTCATTGCAGCTCCAGTCTATCCATACAGCTCAAACCCGGACGATGTGTGGTTTGCACACGATGCTGAGCGGATGATGAACTTCTTCTGCGGGGATGTCCATGTACGTGGGAAATATCCAAGTTTTGCGAAGCGCTTCTTCCGGGAGAACGGCATTGAACTCGAAATGGAAGATGGTGATCTTGAAATTCTAAAAGAAAATACAGTTGATTTCTTTTCGCTCAGTTACTATATGTCGCGTACTGAAAAGGCAGAAAAAGACCAAGATGAAGCGGAAGGAAATATCATGAGCGGGGTCAAGAATCCATATTTACAGGCGAGCGATTGGGGATGGGAGATTGACCCGACCGGACTTCGTGTCATCTTAAACAAGTTATATGAGCGTTATGAGCTCCCGTTGTTCATCGTCGAGAACGGATTAGGTGCATATGATCAAATCGAGTCGGATGGAACAATTCATGATCACTATCGGATTGATTACTTACGCGACCATTTAAAAGGGATGATGGATGCAATCGAAGACGGGGTTGAAGTGATGGGGTACACGAGTTGGGGCTGTATCGACTTGGTGAGTGCCTCGACAGGTGAGTATAGCAAACGGTACGGTTTCATTTACGTAGACCGACATGACGACGGTACCGGGACGTTAGAACGAAAACGAAAAGAATCGTTCTTCTGGTACCAAGATGTGATTCGTTCACAAGGCGCGAGCTTATATGAAGAAGAATCAGTCAAATGAGAAAAGCGGCCTCGGCCGCTTTTTTCATGCTTTCGTAATCTTTCGCAATAAGATGATCGCGAGGCTAACGCCCCCGGCAACCAACATGTATAAGACAATCTCCATCCATGTGCTCATTCGTCGTCTCCATCTGCAAACACAGCAAGTTCACCTTGCGGCATCGCGACCAACAGATAGGCATCTCCGCCGAGCGGTCGCGCGTCACCTGCTTGCCAACATTCAAATTGTTCTTGAAATCCATTGATGAATAGGAGAGAACCTGATTCAAATTCGAGTTCGAGATGGGGATGTTCGTGACCGAGTCGTACGTGATGGATGCGCTCACGACGAAGCCGCATAAGTTGTTCGAGTTGTTCACCTTCGTCAAACGTGCTTTGTGTAGCGTGGACATGCCACGGTCCCTCAATCGAGATCCAGGACTCTAGTCCCTGGCGACTGAAATAAAGGAGATGGTGATTTGGGCCAGAACCAAAATCAATTCCGACAAAGGAAGAGGCGGTAAAGAGGTGATGCAAAATAGATGTCGCTTGTCCGTACTCTGTGGTAGACACACCGTCACCTCACTTTAAAAGAGTTGTTACCATTATCATTCCACGTTACCACACTAAAGTAAACGAATCGCACTTAATCTTCAGAAAAAAATAATGATGGGTGTTCCATCACGAAACCGCTTCAACCGGAGCGTTTCCTAATTGTCCAGATTGTTTGGGTTATACTGGAATATAATCAAGGAGAATACGCTCGATTTCGTTTTGGATAGGGGGACATGAGATGATCGTATCAATCGACAAAGCAGGATATGAGGTAAACGAGCCAGTCATTCAAGACATTTCGTTTGATGTGCGGTCAGGCGAGATTTTAGGGGTGATTGGGTCGAACGGTGCGGGAAAAACGACTACGATCGCCTGTCTGACAGGAACGATTCCATGGATGAAAGGAACCATCGAGATGGAACGCTATGCGTACATCCCGGAGCAACCAGTTTACTACGATTATTTGACACTATCAGAACATATTGCGCTCGTACAAGAATTGACGGGTGTCGAGTCGAAGGAAAAGGCGGAAGGGTTGTTGCAGCTTTTCCGACTCGATCATGTGACAGATCGGTATCTCTCTTCTTTTTCAAAAGGGATGAAACAAAAGGCGATGATTTTATTGGCGCTCATTCAAGAAGCACATGTATTGATTGTCGATGAACCGTTTATCGGATTGGATGCAACGACGACGATTCAGTTACTTCGACTGTTAGAAACGGAGCGTGCGAGGGGGGCAAGTGTCTTATTAGTCACACACGTTCTTGATACGGCCGAGCGGTTGTGTGACCGGTTCGTATGGATTGATGACGGGCAACTGCTGGCGAGTGGGACAAAAGCAGAGATTCGTGAGGCACTCGAAACAGAGGGGATGACCTTGTTCGATATGATGGAAGATGTGGCGCTCCGATGATTGCGAAGCGATTATTTTGGATGCGTGTCTCCCGATACATAAAACAACAGTGGAAGACAGTTCGATTGATTGTCGACTGGACGATTTTTTTATACGGCGTCATTCCTCTTCTTATATGGGCAGGCTATTCCTACTGGCTCATTTGGCAAGGTGATTTTGACTGGTTGCGTAACGTGCCCTATCTGTTATGGGCAATCCTGTTCGGATGGGTGATGTGGCAGGACCGAATGTTTGTGTGGATTGAGCGTGCTGACATCGTGCTCGTGTCTGACCGGAGCATAATTCGGGATTTAAAATGGTATTCGGTTCTGTATCTCCTCGTTCAACATGTCATTCAATATGGATTCTATCTTTTGTTGATTGCACCGATTTTACACATGAAGGGAGGGAGTACTGTCGAGATTCTTGCGTTCGGATCTGCGTTTCTCCTGCTTGCCTGGTGTCACGCATGGATTCAGTATCAATTTTGCCTCCGACACGCCCATCTCATGAAGCGAGTATTGATTGTACTCCTTGCTTTTGTAGGCGTGTATGCGTTATTGGTTGAGTCGGTGTTACTCAGTGTGTTGATCGGAAGCATGATGGTCACATTTGCGTTATACGTAGGAGAAGGATGGGTGTCGAAACATCCGAATATCGGTCGCGAGATTGAAATCGGGGAACGTGAGCGTGCCTCATTCGACCGAGTCCTGCTGACAACCTCAGGTGCCATCGAGAAGACGAGTGAGCGGACACGTCCACTATATCGACCGAAACCGAATCGTTTTGGCACCGTCAGGCGGACGATGGCGATCCTAATCTATTTCAGGACGCCGAGCCACCGGAATCTATGGTTTCGACTCATTCCGCTCGGGGTCACGAGCGTGATTCTTCTCCCGAGTTGGTTCAAACTAGTGGTTCCAATCTATCTGTTATATGTCGCCTATCAGGAACAGACGTCATTTACGCGAGAAATGGAGCGGCATCCATTCTTCCAATCCATTCAAGAAAGAGGTTCATCATGAACGAACAGCAATATGAACAACTCCTACAGATCGAGACGGCCAAACTACAGCAGGGATTTCCATCTTCGGCGGAATATCACCGTTATGAACCGACTCCTTACGAGGCACTCGATTTGCTTCGGGACGCTTATCCGTTAGAGTCCACAGATACGATTGTTGATTTCGGTTCGGGCAAAGGACGTCTGCCGTTTTATTTGGCGTATACGTTTCACGTGCGGGCAATCGGTGTCGAGATGGACGGTGGATTTCACGAGGAGGCACTCCAGAATTGGGTGTGCTATACGAAGAAACATCGTAATCGGGGAAGTGTTCAATTGGAACAGGGACTCGCGGAGGAATTCACGATTCCATCGGATGCGAATCGATTCTACTTCTTTAATCCGTTCTCAGTGAACGTCTTCCGCCAAGTGATTGCCAACATCATCGAATCTGTTGAAATAGATCCTCGCCCGGTCGATGTGATTTTATATTATCCGGCGGATGAGTACCTCCATTATTTGAACGACGAGACGCCTTTTCAGTACGTACAAACGGTGCGATTGCCGCTGAAGAATCTTCATGAGCGATTTTTGATTTATCGGTTTGATATGATGGAGTCATCTTGGTAATGGAGGAGTGAACACGATGAAAAAGAAAGACATTTTAGAAGCGTATCGTTGGCGTCAAGCGACGAAAGCATTCGATGCGGATCGTAAAATCAAAGAAGAGGACATGGAGTTCATTTTAGAGACGGGACGTCTTTCGCCGAGTTCATTCGGATTCGAGCCATGGCAATTCGTCGTGGTGCGTCGGGAAGATTTGCTCCAAAAAATTAAAGATCATGCATGGGGAGCGCAAGGTCAGGCACTGACTGCCAGTCACTTTGTGTTGATCCTCGCAAGAACTCCGAAAGCCATGCGTTATGATGCGGACTATATTCGTCATATCGTTACGGGTGTACAGGGCCGCACGGAAGAAGAATACGCACAACGCGTGAAACGGGTACAAGAGTTCCAGGAGAACGACTACCGTCTCTTAGATGATGAGCGTGTCTTCCAAGAATGGATCAAGCGTCAAACATATATCCCGCTCGGAAATATGATGACGGCTGCCGCACAAATCGAAATCGATTCATGCCCAATTGAAGGGTTTAATCAAGAAGAGATCGATGAGTTGCTCATCTCAGAAGGTGTGATGGAACGAGGCGAATGGTCACTTTCGGTCATGGTTGCATTTGGGTATCGGGCGCGTGATTTCGCACCGAAAACACGCCGGGACTTCAACGAAGTCGTCAAATATATCGGATGAAAAAAGGGTCAATCGCTTCGGCGATTGACCCTTTTGAATTATTTCCAGTCTGTGATGCGGTCGACCGGGAAGCGGACTGATGGGTATCCTTCTTCTGCTGCTTTCCCGATTGAGAGAAGCATGACTGGAAGGTAACGTTCTTTGTCGAGACCGAACGCTTCAGCAATGTTCGCTTTGTCGTATCCGCCGATTGGGTTTGTGTCATATCCGTGCGCACGTGCGACGAGCATGAGTTGCATCGCAACAAGACCTGAATCGAGCATGATGCTGTCTTTGACCATTTCTTTCGGTGCATCTTTGAAGATGCCTTTGATCATGTCGACTTGACGGTCGCGGACCTCAGCCGGCATCATGCCGCGCTCTACCGCTGTATCGAAAATCTCTTCTGTGTAATCTGCCATTTGATAGTCAGCGAAGAGTGCGATGACAGCTGAAGATGTTTCCACTTGGCGTTTGTTGAAGCTTGCGAGTGGAAGGAGCGTTTCTTTTCCTTCTGCGCTATCGATGACGACGAAGCGCCATGGCTGTAAGTTAAGTGACGAAGGAGCTGTTGTCGCTTCTTCAAGGATTTGTGTCATTTCTTCTTTTGAGATTTTGACGTTCTCGTCGTATACACGAATCGAGCGGCGTCCTTTAACAATCTCCATAAAGTCTTTTTGTGTAGCAGTGTTCATATTGTAGTCTTCCTTTCATGGTCAATAGTATCTTGTAACATCGTTAGGGATGCTAATAACTGTTGTTGATCCTCTACCTTCATGTTGGCAAAAAGTCGGTCCGTTAAGCACTCTTTTTGCTCAGTCCAATGTGCAATTTGCTCACGACCATCGTCTGTCAACTCGACATAGATGACACGGTTGTCTTGTTCACAGCGTCTCCGCGTGATCAGTCCTTGTGTCTCTAATTGTTTCAGGTGTCGGGTGATGGCGGCATGGTCGACATCGACGCGTTGTTGCAGTTCACGTTGCCGCAATGCGCCGACGTGATACAGGTTGCTTAAAATATCGTAGCGACTCAAGCTGAGCCCGTCCATTTCAGAATCGAATAATTGCCCCAATTCTTTTTGTACGGTGATGATGTGATAGAGAATTTGATCACGGAGCGAGCAAGAATCTCGCATGCACATCGCCTCCTCAAATCGTTGATGACTCAATCATTGATGGGTCACACAACGTATAGTAAACCCATCCTGACGAGATTTCAAATAAAAAGTTTTAAGAAATGGGTTGTCAAACTGTTATATAATAGTCTATATTGTAATCAACTGATATATAACAATGATTAAAGGAGGATGTGAGCGCTTGGAACACTATGAACGACTAAATACGTATCATGTTCATGAAAAGCTGGTTGAATTTGTGAATAAGAACGTACTCGAACCCCAGGAAATCAACGTTTTTTGGGAAGGCGTTGAATCGCTTCTAGAGCGTTTCATTCCAGTGAATCAGACACTTCTGGAGCAGCGCATGACATATGAGCGATTGTTACAGGAGTGGTACAGTCGCCAAGAAGAAGTCGATCCAATCGAATATGAGACATTTTTAACGTCAATCGGCTATATCGAACCGGTCGTCGAAGATTTTAACATCGATGTGTCGGGTGTCGATCGTGAAATCGCGCATCAAGCGGGACCGCAACTCGTCGTACCGTTAGACAATGCCAGATATGCACTTAACGCCGCCAATGCCAGATGGGGAAGTCTCTACGACGCCCTTTATGGAACAGATATGATTGAAGAGGCGGACGGTATGGAAAAGGGACGGGGATATAATCCCATTCGCGGTAATGAAGTTATTCGGTTGGCGAAACAGTTTCTAGATGACACGTTCCCGCTACCGTCAGGGTCGCACAAGGAAGTGACACGATACGTCGTTCGTGACGATGTCGCCTATGCGGTAATCGGGGATGACAAGCATTCGTTCGCAGATGATTCTTTCGTCGGTTACACTGGGGAACCGAACGAGTTGAAGACGTTGATGCTCAGACACCATGCCTTACACGTTGAACTGCAATTTGACCGCGAACATCCGGTCGGAAAAGTCGATCCTGCTGGACTGATGGACATCGAGCTCGAAGCAGCCCTATCCGCAATCGTGGATTGTGAAGACTCGGTCGCAGCCGTTTGTGCGGAAGACAAAGTTCATCTGTATCGCAATTGGCTCGGCTTGATGGATGGAACACTTGAAGCCTCGTTCCAAAAGAACGGGAAGCGACTCTCTCGACGTTTAAACGAAGATAAGCGTTTGATTGGAAAAGATGGAGTGGAAGTTGTCCTCCCAGGACGCGCACTCTTATTCATTCGGAACGTCGGACACTTGATGACGACGGACTTGATGCTTGATGCGGAAGGTCGTGAGGTACCAGAGGGGATCATTGATGCCATCTTCACTTCATTGATTGCGAGTCGCCATCTACATCGTCGCCTCAACTCCCGAGAAGGATCGATTTATATCGTCAAACCGAAAATGCACGGGTCTGAAGAAGTAGCCTTCACCAATGACTTGTTTGACGCTGTAGAAGATCTATTGAACCTTCCGCGCCATACGTTAAAAGTCGGCGTGATGGATGAAGAGAGACGAACGTCACTCAACTTGAAAAATTGTATCGCTCAAGTGAAAGAGCGGGTCGTCTTCATCAACACGGGCTTCCTCGACCGGACGGGGGACGAGATTCACTCCTCGATGACACTCGGACCGATGCGTCGAAAGGGAGAAATGAAGACGTCACCTTGGCTCGCTGCATATGAACGATTGAATGTATCGACCGGTCTCGAGAGCGGGTTCCATCATCAAGCACAAATCGGGAAAGGGATGTGGGCGATGCCCGACCGGATGCGGGACATGATGCGTGAAAAAATTGCGCATGTACGCTCAGGGGCGACGACGGCGTGGGTGCCTTCGCCAACAGCGGCGACGCTACATGCGATGCACTATCACAAACTCGATGCTTTTGATGTACAGCGAGAATTGATCAAGCAACCTCATTCGAAACGTGAGCGACAACAGCTCCTCGACATTCCGCTCGCAACACGTATCTATTCGCAAGACGAGATCAAAGAAGAACTCGAGAACAACTTACAAGGATTGCTCGGATACGTCGTTCGTTGGGTCGAACAAGGTGTAGGCTGTTCGAAAGTGCCGGATATTCATCATATCGGACTGATGGAAGACCGGGCGACACTCCGGATTTCGAGCCAACACGTGGCCAACTGGCTGTATCACGGCATCTGTTCAGCAGATCAAGTGGAAGTCACGCTTTATCGGATGGCACAAGTCGTCGACGAGCAAAATGAGTCAGACCCGAATTACCGACCGATGACACCGAACGTCGATCAGTCAATCGCCTATCAAGCTGCTCACGAACTCGTGTTTCATGGGTTGAAACAGCCGAACGGGTACACGGAACCAATCTTGCATCGCCGCCGCCGTGAATTTATGAAACGACAAACCGTGGAGTTCAATTTAAAAGGAGGAACCTCATCATGACAACGAAAAAAATGGAAAGCGAACAGTTGATTGAACGTTGGGTCGTCCGCCGCATCGTATCTGGAGAATCGACAGCATCACTTGCGAATACAGCATTCGTATACGGCAACGACTTGATGCGCCTCGTCTTGGACCGTACCGACGGCTCGCTCCAAATCATGAAAGAGCCGATCGATGAAGTCGTCGTATTCCGCAAGCCGGAAGATCGGGACGAAGAAAATGTCTGTCGTTGCTGCGGGATGGAGCATTCGACGTTCAAAGCAGCGTTGGAGTGCTGTGCTTACCTCGACTAAAGCATTCAGTTTGCACTATCTGTTATATAACAAATTGAAATAATTAAAATTAATATAATACAGGAGGGTTTATTAATGAAACAACGCGAAGAATTGGTGAACAGCTGGAAGTCAGAACGATTTGAAGGGGTAGAGCGTCCATACTCTGTAGAAGACGTCATGAAATTACGAGGGTCCATCGTGATTGAACAAACGCTTGCGACAAAAGGAGCGGAACGCCTGTGGCAATTGATGCATGAGCGTGATTATGTTCATGCACTCGGCGCGTTGACAGGGAACCAGGCCATTCAGCAAGTGAAGGCAGGACTCGAAGCCATCTACTTAAGCGGTTGGCAAGTAGCGGCAGACGCTAACCTGTCAGGTCACATGTACCCGGACCAAAGTTTATATCCGGCCAACTCGGTTCCAAGTGTCGTCAAACGAATCAATCAGGCGCTTCAACGTGCCGATCAAATTCAAACGGCGGAAGGAAAAGGTGACACGCATTGGTTCGCACCGATTGTCGCAGATATGGAAGCCGGGTTCGGTGGTGTCCTCAACGTATTCGAATTGACGAAGGCGATGATCGAAGCAGGTGCTGCCGGTGTTCACCTCGAAGACCAGCTCTCGTCTGAGAAAAAATGTGGTCACCTCGGTGGGAAGGTGTTACTCCCGACGCAGACGGCTGTGAAAAACTTGATCTCGGCTCGACTCGCGGCAGACGTCATGGGTGTCCCGACCATCATTGTAGCGCGGACAGATGCGCACGCGGCGAACTTGATCACGAGCGACATCGATCCAATCGATCATCCGTTCATCATTGGAGAGCGTACACCGGAAGGCTTCTATCGTACGGAAGCTGGTATCGAGCAAGCCATCGCTCGTGGTCTCGCTTATGCACCATATGCAGACCTCGTCTGGTGTGAGACGTCTGAACCAGATTTGGCAGAGGCACGTCAATTTGCCGAAGCAATTCATGCGAAGTATCCAGGGAAGCTACTCGCTTACAACTGCTCGCCATCGTTCAACTGGAAGAAGAAGTTGTCAGACGAAGAGATCGCGACGTTCCAACAAGAAATCGGCGCAATGGGCTACAAGTTCCAGTTCGTCACACTCGCTGGATTCCACGCGCTCAACTTCGGCATGTTCGAGCTCGCACGTGGGTACAAAGACCGTGGCATGGCAGCCTACTCGGAGTTACAACAAGCAGAATTTGCCGCTGAAGTACATGGTTACACGGCGACACGTCATCAGCGTGAAGTCGGAACGGGTTACTTCGATGAAGTCTCACTCGTCATCTCAGGTGGGCAATCATCAACGACTGCACTCGCCGGTTCGACAGAAGCAGAGCAATTCACAAATTAAGGAGAAGCAAATAACCGCTGCACGTGCAGCGGTTATTTTTGTGTATGGCGTGTCATTTCGGAATGGTCAACACTTGTCCGACGCTGATGAGATTGACGTTTGTGATGTTATTGGCGGCTGCGATCTTCGCGACGGTCGTATTGTACATCGTCGCAATCTTATACAGTGTGTCGCCCGACTTTACGGTGTATTTCACGGTCGTTGTAGGTGGAGGTGTGACGGTTGTTCCTGGAATGATGAGCACCTGACCGACAGTGATGGAGTTGACGTTGGTGATATTGTTAGCGGCTGCAATTTTCGCGACGGTGGTATTGTACATCGTCGCAATCTTGTAAAGCGTGTCGCCCGACTTCACGGTGTATTTCACGGTCGTTGTAGGTGGAGGTATGACGGTTGTTCCTGGAATGATGAGCACTTGTCTGACATAGATTAAGCTGTAGTTCGTGATATTGTTTGCGGCAGCAAGAGCCGATACGGTGACACCGTATGTCCGTGCAATACTGTACAACGTGTCACCGGACTTCACGGTATACGTTTTGTTCGTTGACGTGTTTTGATAGGCGAGTAATTGCGAGACCGTGACGAATTGGTACCCTTTTGCTTTCAGTTGCGAAATCATCGTCGGTAATGCGAGTGGTGTACCCGGTGCACCTGCACCTGTATGCATCAAGACGATTGAACCCGGTTTGATATTGGTTTGTACTTTTGTGTTGATTTGACTCGCGGTCAATCCTTTCCAGTCAATCGTATCGATATTCCATTGAATCGTGTAACCATATCCGGCAGCACCGACGCCGTTCAACACAGTACTATTGACGGCTCCGAACGGTGCTCTGAAAATCGGTTTTGTCGTTTTTCCGGTCAATGATTGAATCAAAGCTTCCGTGCGATCAAGTTCTGATTTCATTTGAGTGGCAGTTAGTTTCGTGAAGTCAGGATGTGTATACGAGTGATTACCGAGTTGATGTCCTTTTACGGCAATATTTTTAATGTATTGGGGATGGTTGTTCGCACCGGATCCTGTTAAAAAGAAAGTAGCTTTGACATTGTTTTTTGCCAAAATGTCTAAAATCTTGTTCGTATTCGCGCCATCTGCACCGTCATCGAACGTCAATGCGACGACTTTACTCGTCGTATTTACGCTTGTGATAAATGTTGAAGCGGCGGCACTGACGGAGATCGATTGCGTGATCACCATCGCCAATAAGATGAATAATGCCATCGCCCCACGAATGACCCTACGTTTCATCTGAATTCGCCTCCATTCATGATGTCATCCTCTTGATGTTAAGACTTTCCAAATGTACGCCTTATATATATTTTATATACCCCTTTTTAGAAATGATGGACTAATATTCGGAAATGGATGAAACAAATTTTGATTCAACTATATGTGTGAAATTTGTGAGAACGTATCGTGGGATATATCACAGAATGCTCACACTCTTTTTGGAAAGAGATGGTATCATGAACAATGTGTGAAAGATGTAAGCGATTTATAAGGAGGACTTATGATGAAAAAGATGATGACACGGTTTGGGGTCGTGTTTGGACTCATCGGCCTATTCGTACTCGGTGCTTGCGGCACGGAGAAAGAAGCAGAAAGTGCAACTGTTCCACAATCGATGGAGCCGGTAGAGGCAGAGTTGACGGTTGCTGCGACGGCAGAAAAAGAAGAAACAGTACCTTTATCTGTAAAAGTTACGCAAGATGGTCAACCCGTAGACGATGCGGATGAGATCAAGTTCGAAGTATGGAAGAATGGTGCGAAAGAAGAGAGTGACATGATCAAGGCGTCGCTCACAAAAGATGGCGTCTACGAAGCGGAGACGACGTTTGCGGAAGAGGCGGTCTACACGGTCCAAGTTCACGTGACAGCGCGTTCGATGCATACGATGCCAACAACGAATGTGACGGTCGGACATCCGAAAACGGCTACCGAAGCGGAAGAGGATAGTGACCATCATCACCATGCAGGAGCGGACATCACGCTTGAACCGAAATCGGCGACAGCAGGTGAGGAACAACCGTTCATGGTACACGTCATGATTGAAGACGAGATGTTAGCGGGGGCAGACGTACAACTCGAAATCTTCCAAGACGGGGCAGAGAAACATGAGTGGGTGAAGTTAGAGGAAGCAGATGCTGGGATGTACAAAGGGATGTACACCTTTACTGAATCTGGCGCATACAACGTTCAAGTCCACGTCACGAAAGGTCATGACATTCATGAGCATGTGATGGAGACGGTAGATGTCAAATAAAAATGATCGGCTCACGCGAGCCGATCATTTTTATTATGCATTTTGGTAAAGTGATTCAACTTGTTGTTGGAGCGCTTCGTTCTCCAAGTACTCATCGTACGTTGCTTCTTTATCCACGATGCCATTCGGTGTCACTTCGATGATGCGTGTCGCAATCGTCGAGATGAGCTGATGGTCATGTGAACTGAAGAGGAGTACACCTTTGAATGACTCGAGACCATTGTTGAGTGCTGTGATTGATTCGAGGTCCAAGTGGTTCGTCGGATCATCGAGGACGAGCACGTTCGAGTTTGAGAGCATCATCTTCGAGAGCATGCAGCGTACTTTTTCTCCCCCTGAGAGGACAGACGCCTTCTTCATGACTTCTTCACCTGAGAAGAGCATACGGCCAAGGAATCCACGGAGGAACGTATCTGACTCATCGGCTGGTGAGAACTGGCGCAACCAGTCCAAAATACTCTTTTCTGAGCCTTCGAAGTACTCCGAGTTGTCTTTCGGGAAGTACGACTGAGTCGTCGTCACGCCCCATTTGACCGATCCTGTGTCTGGTTCCATCTCACCCATGAGAATTTTGAAGAGTGTCGTGATGGCAACGTCCGAACGACCGACAAATGCGACTTTGTCCGTCTTGTTAAGTGAGAACGTGACGTTATCGAGCACTTTCACGCCGTCAATCGTCTTCGACACGTTGTCGACATAGAGAACATCGTTTCCGATCTCGCGCTCCATCGTGAATCCGACGAACGGATAACGACGTGACGACGGACGGATGTCATCAAGTGTGATCTTATCGAGCAACTTCTTACGCGACGTCGCTTGACGCGCTTTCGATGCGTTCGAGCTGAAACGTGCGATGAAGTTTTGAAGTTCTTTAATCTTCTCTTCTTTCTTCTTGTTCTGGTCTGCCGCCATACGTGTAGCAAGTTGGCTTGACTCATACCAGAAGTCGTAGTTCCCGACATACAATTGGATTTTTCCAAAGTCGAGGTCTGCCATGTGTGTACAGACTTTGTTCAAGAAGTGACGGTCGTGGGAAACGACGATGACCGTGTTTTCAAAGTTGATTAAGAACTCTTCCAACCATTGAATTGCTTTTAGGTCAAGTCCGTTGGTCGGCTCGTCCAAAAGCAAGATGTCTGGCTTACCGAAGAGTGCTTGGGCAAGAAGAACTTTGACTTTCTCGCCACCTGTGAGTTCGCTCATTTGTTTCTGGTGAAGCGCTTCTGTGATCCCGAGACCTTGAAGAACCATCGACGCTTCCGACTCTGCTTCCCAACCGTTCAACTCGGCGAATTCACCTTCGAGTTCAGCTGCGCGCATTCCATCTTCGTCTGAGAAATCCTCTTTCATATAGATGGCATCTTTTTCTTTCATGACGCTGTAAAGACGCTCATGACCCATGATGACGGTCTCGAGTACAGCACTGTCCTCGTACGCGTAGTGGTCCTGCTTGAGGACCGCGAGACGCTCACCCGGTGTGATGCTGACATCACCCGTCGTCGTATCTTGCTCACCTGATAAAATCTTTAAGAATGTCGATTTACCGGCACCGTTCGCACCGATCAATCCGTAACAGTTGCCTGGTGTGAACTTGATGTTCACGTCTTCGAACAACTTACGGCCGCCAAATTGTAGGCTGACGTTATTTACTGTAATCATGTATGGTATCCCTCGTTTTTCTGATTAGTTTACGACGTGTATTGTATCACGTTTTTAAAAATCGCGCAGTGTCACGTCATGATTCACAAACGATAAAGAAAAACTTGTGCATCAGGATAGAGGATTATACAACGTAAGATGGAAATATTATGTAGAACAGAAATGCACGTGAATCAAATGGGGGGTACTATGAAACAAATTAGACTCTGGCTGATCATCCTATTCATTGCGGTCAGTTCAAGTATCGTGAATTCGCTATTGAAGAATGAACTTCAAACGTTTGAGGTAGGGAAGTTTGAGTTTGGGAAATATGATGATTTTGACGAGGCATTGGCTAAAGGTCTAACTTATGACATGAATAAATTGATTTATATAACACGACACGATGGGGTGACCATCGTCATGTACACGACGATTCCGGATCCTGTAGAGTTCCAAGATGTCATGGAGTTTCAAGATGATATGGAGTTTCAAAACAAGATGGAGGCATTGGTCGTCCAGTTCTTTGAGGGGAATGATGAAGAAGGGTGGGAGCTTCTTGGACCAAGAGGGTGGACGCACTATGAAAACGACAATTTCACCTCATATAGCACATTTTTACGAGAATACGATGACGCCGGAAACGTCGAACATTCTTTCAATGTGGGATTTGGAGAAGTGAACAATCCAGAAATCGATACGATTGAAACGAAATCCCATCACGACAATACGTTCACCGAGACAACGATGATTCAAAAAGGCCCGTACCGATATTATTTTCAAATTGGAGAAGACGCGGTTGTACGAGGAATTTCTGTGGACGGTGAGATCATCGATCAACAAGGTAGCTGACACTTCGATGCACAGAAAAAGCCATCATCACGATGGCTTTAGTCGACTCGTACAACAGTCGTATTCAATTCAAACGCCACATTTCCTGCGAGTGCGCGTGAGATCATACATTGATCTTTCGCTTTTTTCGCAATGCGCTCGACTAGCGTGATCTCTCGGTCGGTCATCTCTGCAGGTACTTGAATCGTTGTCGCATAGCGAATCGTCTCGTAGGTGAAGATGCCGTTCGTCACATCGACGATGCCTTCCGCGTCAATCGTGATGCCACGGTGAGTCAGGTCACTTCGCCCGAGTACGGCTGTGAGTGTGATGATATAACACGTGGCCGCGGCTCCGAGTAACATCTCATCCGGATTCGTACCGACTCCGGGACCGTCCATTTCGGGTGGGATTGAAATCTGTGTCTTTAACCGCTCGGCCTCGAGGGTACCGACGTCATTTCGTCCGCCATCCCAGCCGAGGTTCATGCTAAATGTATGTTTCATCAAAAATCGCCTCCAATGTCTCTAGTGTAAAAGAGAACGATTGGAGGCGCATTTGTTATGCTTGTGCACGCTTCGCGAATGTGCGTAGTGTTTCGATGATGACGGTTGTTGCTTTTTCCATATTGTTCACAGAGATATATTCGAACTTCCCGTGATAGTTTTCGCCACCCGTGAAAATGTTTGGTGTCGGAAGACCCATGTAAGAAAGTTGCGATCCGTCTGTCCCACCACGAATCGGTTCAATCTTCGGTTCGATGCCAAGGCCGCGCATGACGTCAGCGACGGTATCGACGATGTGTTTCACCGGTTCGATTTTTTCGGCCATGTTGTAATACTGGTCTTCCATCTGGAGTTCAATCCGTTCTTCCCCGTATTTTTGCTTCCATTCGAGGACAAGTTTCTCCATCAACGCTTTACGCGCTTCGAACTTCTGTTTGTCATGATCGCGGATGATGTATTGAAGTGTCGTTTTCTCCACATCCCCATTAAAGCCGTTCAAATGGAAGAATCCTTCGTAGTTGCTCGTGCGCTCTGGTGCCTCATCAGCCGGTAAACGGTTTTGGAACGCCATCGCGAGCTTCATCGAGTTTACCATCTTGTTTTTGGCACTACCCGGGTGCACGTTCGTCCCGTGGAAGGTGACGGTCGCACCGGCTGCGTTGAAACTTTCATACTGTAACTCTCCGAGCGGTCCCCCGTCCATCGTGTAAGCGAAGTCCGCGTTAAAACGAGCGACATCGAATTTATGTGGTCCACGTCCGATTTCTTCATCCGGGGTGAAGGCAATGCGGACCGGTCCGTGCGGAATCTCAGGGTGAGTCAATAAGTATTCGACGGCTGTGACGATTTCAGCGATCCCTGCTTTATCGTCCGCACCGAGGAGTGTCGTGCCGTCCGTTGTCATGAGCGTATGCCCAACATACCCGTCAAGTTCTGGGAAGTCTTTTGGTGACAAGACGACATTTAAGGACTCGTTCAAGACGATATCGCCACCTTCATAATGCTCAACGAGTTGAGGGGAAACGTTCGTACCCGTGAAATCGGTCGCCGTATCCACATGAGCGAGGAATCCGATCGTCGGGACGTCATGGTCGACGTTACTCGGAAGTGTGGCGAAGAGATAGCCGTATTCGTCCGTCTCGACATCTGTCAGTCCAAGTTCTTTCAGTTCTTTCTCCAGATGACGAATCAAATCCCATTGTTTGGCCGTCGATGGTGTTGTCGTACTCGTGAAGTCAGACTGTGTATCGATCTTCGCGTATGTCATTAAGCGTTCAATTAGTTTCTCTTGCATGGATTGCCCTCCTCTAAAAAGTTTCATCTTCATTAGTTTATCACGCGCGCTCGAAGTCGAAACAAAAAAGTCACGCCCATCGATGAAATGAGCGCGACCTGTTCAAAAGAGAAACGGGTATAAAATGGGCAAGATGAATGAGGTGAAGATGGCCGTCAATCCCATCGCGGCTCCACCTGTGGCACCAGACAATGGGTGTTCCGTCGCCGCTTGAGCGGTCCCAATCCCGTGACTGATGGTGCCGAGTGTGAGCCCACGCGTGAACGGGTCGTCTATACGAATCCATGTCAATAGTACCGGGCCGAGCATCGCACCTAAAATACCGCAGGCGACGGCAATCGAAGCTGCAAGCGTTGCATCCCCTTCTAGTTGTCGAGCCAATTCAAGGGCAATCGGGGACGTGGCCGATTTGACCGATAGCGCAATCAATACGTTTTCGGTGAACGAAAACAATTTGCCGAAAAGTACAGCAACAAAAATCGTGGAGAGAGATCCGATAACAATCGCACTTAATGCTCGCTTTGCCCGAGCGAGTAACACGGGTAAGTTGCGATAGAGCGGCAATCCGAGGGCGACCGTCGCCGGACCGAGTAAGATGGTGATGAGATCGGTAGCCGGTTTATACGTATCATAGGACTGTCCTGTCACAAGTAACAGAAGAATCAGAATCGCAGTACTTAAGAAGACGACATTAGTGAACGGGGATGCCCACTTTTTCGAAAGTTGACGACTAAACGTATATACGAGAATCGTTAATCCAATCCAAACGTATGTCACGATGTCTCACCTTCTTTCCCAGAAACAAACGCCGTCACAATCATACCGACCGCCATGCTGACGAGTAACGTCACGAGAAGAGGGATGCCGGCGGCTTTTAACAACGTACCGTACGCCATGAGACCGACGGCAATCGGGATGAAGAAGAAAGCGAGGTGCTTCGTCAAAAATCCAGCGCTGTCTTCAATCCATTCCACGCGGATGAC
The DNA here is from genome assembly GCF_018617615.1 of Exiguobacterium sp. s189. Lineage (NCBI taxonomy): Bacteria > Bacillati > Bacillota > Bacilli > Caryophanales > Exiguobacterium > Exiguobacterium sp. s189. The sequence goes on from NZ_JACSKM010000004.1 coordinate 111,334, forward strand.
TTTTGTTACTAAGAGGACGAGCAACAGCACCATGCCGATGACGCTGCCCGGTACTTTCCACGAGAACGTCTCAACCATCCAGTTGCCGAGCGTGCTCAATCCAAACAAGAGTGAGAGCCCAATCATCCATTTCAATAATTTCATCTATAAGACTTCCTTTCGCATCATTCAAAACGTATGCATCTTCTCAAATTCATCCTCATCGGTCAAGAAAAGGGTATAACAAAAAAGATAATGGGTACATACGTTCGGCATGCTATACTATATCTATCATAAACAAGCGGGGTGTCGAGATGGAACTAAAAACGATTGAGCAATTTATTGAAGAGCATGGATTACAAAACGGGGAAGACATTTTACGTGCGTTCACGAAGCGGGTCAATTTGACGCTTGTACCACGAACCACACGAGAAGAAGTTCAAATCGGCCATTCAAAATTCGGTGGGCATCCCGATTTGCCAAATGCTGACTTGCACCCTGGGGAGAATATGACGTTTTTAGCTCAGTTCCGTTTAAGTGATTTAGCTGAGTTTGAATCCGTGGATGCACTCCCGAAAGAAGGTTTGTTGTCTTTCTTCTATGACTTGGAAGAACAACCTTGGGGAGATGAGGACGAGCGTCATCTTTGGCGTGTCTTGTATACGGAAGAAACGCAACTTGAGCGAGTGCGGGTTGGAGAAGCATTGAATGAGCGTGCCGTTTCTTTCAAAGAGAGCTATGCGGAGAATGGATATGATTTGTACGATTTGCTCGGTGACGACCTGTACGAAACGCTTGTCGAACAATTCGAACAAGAAGAACTCCACGCAATCGGTGGACATCCGAATGAAGTGCAGAATGACGTGTTTGAAGAAGTGGAAGAAACATATGGGGAACGATTCGATGATCCATTCCTGCTCTTTCAAATGGATTCTACTGAAGAATTAGATGTCATATTTGGGGATGTTGGAATTCTTTATTTTCTTATTCCAGAAGAGGCCCTCCGCGCCAAACGGTTTGAAGAAACCGAAATCATCATGCAGTGTTATTGAGCGCAAAAAAGAGAGTTGACTTGTTAAGGTCAACTCTCTTTTGTTTATGCTTGTTTTTTCTTACGGAATCGTGCGAAGAACTCATAGACAATCGGTACGATGAGCAACGTGAGAAGCGTCGAACTTGTAAGTCCGCCGATCACGGTGACTCCGAGACCTTTCGAGATGAGTGCCCCACCCTCGAGACCGAGTGCGAGCGGTGCGAGTGCACCAATTGTCGCGAGTGCGGTCATCAAGATTGGGCGAAGGCGTGTGCCTGCTGCCTCAAGTAACGCTTCACGTGTTGATAAACCAGCTTCTTCTTTGTGAATGACACGGTCAATCAAGACGATGGCGTTCGTGACGACAATCCCAATCAACATGAGTGCCCCGATCAAAGCAGAAACCGAAATCGTTTCACCAGTGATGAGGAGGGCGACAAGTCCCCCGATAATCGCATACGGGAGTGAGAACAACACGACGAATGGTGTGAGTGCCCCTCCGAATGTGATCACGAGAACCAAGTAGACGATGGCGATTGCGGCGAGCATCGCAAGACCAAGCTGTGTGAACGATTCTTGAATCTGTTCCGTTACACCGCCTACATCATACGATACGCCAGACGGGAGCTCGATCTCTGATACGCGTTCTTCGATCGCAGCAGACGCTTCTGTCGCTTTATCTGTGCTGAGTTCAACACTTACTTGTGCGAGCAGTTTTCCGTCGCGCTCGACGAGTGTGTCCGGCGTTGTGCCTTCTTCGATTTCAATGAAGTCTGAAATCGGGCGTGGTCCGAACGGTGTCGTGATTTCTTGTGCTTGCAGGTCATCGACACTATCATACGTCACTTGCTCGTTCGGGATGACGACGTCTAACTGTTTGTCATCCACTGTCACGCTCGCAAGTGGGCTTTCTGGTGCCTGGAATTGGCTGATGACTTGTGCGATTTGACCTGCAGATACACCGGCTTCCGCTGCGGCTTGTTGGTCGACGTTGAACGTGTATTGTACATACGATTCACGTAAGTCTGACGTTGCCTGACGGACGTAATCCGTTTCTTTTTCAATCGTTTCGATGAAGGTCGGCACGATGGCTTCTAAATCTTCAAGCGAGTTGGCATAGACGTTATATGTCACACCGCTCGTTGCGCCGCCACCTGAGAAGTCTTGTTCTTTCCACTCACCGTTTGAGGCGAGTTCGTTCAACTTCTCGATATCAGCCAACTTCACATCTGCGAAATCTTCTGTATCCGGGTCATACTGGACGATAAAGATTCCTTGTTTATTGTTTCCTGGGTTCAGCGGGTTCTCTCCACCGACCGTGAACTGAACGTCCGTTGCGTTCGGTTGTTCTTTCATGAAGTATTCTTCTGCCACTTCAGCCGCGGCAATCGAATCTTCAAGCGTTTGACCAGGTTCTGGGTCGAATGTGACGAACAACGTCTTCTCCGAATCTTGGTTCAAGAAGTTGACCCCGATCGCTGGGACGAGGGCAAAACTACCAATCAATAGGGCGGTCGCGAGTCCGAAGACGACGAGTTTATGGTTCAGTGACCAGTTCAAGACGCCGCGATACCATTCCGCGAGCTTTCCTGGACCTTCTTCTGGCTTCAACTTGTCGCGGTTTTTAAAGAACGAGTCGGCCATCATTGGTACGACCGTGATTGCGACGAGTAACGAAGCGAGTAGGGCGAAGACGACAGTCAATGCGAACGGCAAGAACAATTCACCGACAAATCCTGTGACGAATCCGAGCGGTAAGAATACCGCGATTGTAACGATTGTCGACGAGGCGATCGGGATGAATACTTCTTTTGTTGCCGCGATGATTAATTCTTTACCGCGAAGTGGTTCGTTCGATCGTGTGAGTCGACGGTAAATGTTCTCGATGACGACGATGGAGTCATCGACGACGCGTCCAATCGCAACGGTCATCGCACCGAGTGTCATGATGTTCAACGTGATGTCCAATTGCTTCAACACGATAAGTGCCATGAGAAGCGATAACGGGATCGAGATGACAGCGATGATCGTCGATCGGAAGTTACGTAAGAACACTAAGATGATAAGGATGGCGAATAAGCCACCGAGCAATGCTTTCGATAACATCGTCTCGACCGATTCTTCAATCGGTTGTCCTTGGTCGAGTGTAATCGATACATTCGCCGTATCGTTTTCTGCTTCGAAATCGCTCAATATCTCTTTGACGGCGTTGACGACATCGACCGTGTTCGCATCTTGTGTCTTTGTCACTTGTACGCCGATGGAGCGTTCACCGTTCGAGCGAGAAATCGATTCCTCAATTCCTTTGTCCTCGATCGTCGCAAGCTCGCTCAACGCGACAGTCGGCACCGTCGTCGGAACGTTCGGTGGTAATGCTGATGGTGTTTCCGTCGGGACCTCTGTCGGCACGTCTGGTGTTTGACCAGGTGGCAATTCAGTCGGAGCAGACGGTGTCGTCGGCGTTGATTGAGCTGGTGAGTAAGGGATTTGGATGTCGCGGAACGCTTCGAGCGTCTCAGATTTCCCATCGATGACGACCGCTTGCTCCGTGTCACCCAATTCATATAGTCCGAGCGCGATACGGGCATCGTTCGCTTGAATCAATTGTTTGACCGTGTCTTCTGTCAAATTGTATTCAGCGAGCGCTTCTTGATCGAATTGAAGTTCGACGCGACGAATCTCTTGTCCGGCAATTTGGACGGTTTGTGCGCCTTCTACGCCTTCAAGAGCGGGTTGGACTTCTTCCTCGACGAGTTTCGTCAATTCCGCCAAGTCAAGACTTTCATCCGAGATGGCAGCTCCGATGACCGGGAAAGCGTCGAAGCTGAGACGCGACACTTGAGGTTCTTGTGCTGATTCAGGTAGTTCGACGTTACTCAACGCATCTTTGACTTGCTGTTCTGCTTCATCCATATCTGTACTGAAGTCGTAATCGATTTGGATGTTCGAAGCGTTTTGGAATGATGAAGAACGAACTTGTTCCACACCATTTAGACTTTGCAGGCGTTCTTCGAGAACGGTACTGACTTCTTCGAGTACTTGCTCAGGGGATGCTCCTGGATAAATAGTTGTGACCGAGACGGTCGGTGTGGTGATGTCCGGTAACGTCTCGAGCTTCATCGTCAGACCGGCGAAAAGACCGGCGGCCGTCAAAATGATCGTCATCAACCAAACCGCGAACTTGTTGTTGACGGAGAAGGACGTGATTTTCTGCATGGGTTTTTAATCTCCTCTATATGTTGTTTTTATGATTGGCTGTCGATGGCGTGGGCCCGTTCAATCAAGCGGGTGATGATTGCTTGTTTGAGTTCGGCAGGGGGAACACCGACCCCAAAATGTTCTGACATCATCATGCCTTCGAGTGCATAACGAATGATCATCGTTTCAACCGGGTCGGCTGTTTTTTGAAACTGTTCGAAGAACGTATCTAAATCTTGCTTCCATCGATCGGCATACTCTTGATCGACGGCAAACAGCGTGAGAAATGCGATCATTTTCTCAACGTCGATATGAATGGCAGCGCGTTCGGGATGCAAATTCGTTTCATCGAACAGACGAACGAATGCTTCGACTGGACCGTGACCTTCCTGTTGCAGTGAGGCATACAACTCGTTTTGCTCTTGTTGTAACCGTTCGACGATTGCAGTCAGTAATGCCTCTTTTGAAGCGTAGTGATAGAGAAGTCCACCTTTTGAAACACCAGCTGTTTTAGCGACCTCATCTAACGTGAGTTGATGCACACCTTGATTCATAATGATGTCCGTTGCCGCATCTAATAGCTTTTGTTTCGTGACGTTCGATCGGTTTGTCATATCTCCACCTCTTTCTGTACCGACCAGACGGTTTGTTTGATTTCACTATATCGTTCGCATTCTTTTGAAGTCAAGAAATGATGACCTCAAAACTGTCACAAATTAGGCATTCTTACTGATAGCGATTGCAGAAAACCCTTGACGTGAGAATGATTATCAGTGATGATAGGTACTGAGAGTAATTATCATTACCAGAGAGAGAAATCATTGAACGTGGGGGAATGACAGATGAACAAAAAATATGCAGCTTTAGGAATTTCAGCAGCACTAACGACATCGCTCCTTGCCGCTTGCGCAAGCACAGATGAGACAACTTCAAATGAAGGCTCGGACGATTCGAACGTCGTCAACGTTTACTCGAGTCGCCACTACGATGTCGATCAACAATTATATAAACAGTTTGAAGAAGAGACTGGCATCAAGGTAAACGTCGTGGAAGGTAAGAGTGACGAACTTCTCGAGCGTTTAAACACTGAAGGAGAGAGCACAGAGGCTGACCTCTTCATTACGGCAGATGCTGGGAACTTGTATCAGGCGAAAGAAGCGGGACATCTCCAAGCGGTCGATAGCGATGAGCTTGAGTCAAACATTCCTGCAAAATATCGTGACACGGACAACGAATGGTTCGGTTTGACGAAACGTGCACGTGTCATCGTTTACTCGAAAGATCGCGTGAAACCAGAAGAATTGTCGACGTATGAAGCATTGACAGAAGAACAATGGAACGGCAAAGTACTCGTGCGTCCGTCTGAAAACATGTACAACATCTCACTTCTCGCATCATTCATCGAAGTGAACGGTGTCGATGAGGCGAAAGAGTGGGCGAAAGGCTTAGTGAATAACATGGCACGTGATCCACAAGGGAACGACCGTGACCAAGCGAAAGCAGTCGTCGCCGGTGAAGGGGACGTCGCCATCATGAACACGTACTATATGGGTCTCATGTTGAATTCTGAAGACGAAGAAGAGAAGAAAGTCGCTGAGCAACTCGGTGTCTTCTTCCCAAACCAAGACACAACAGGTACACACGTAAACATTTCTGGTATCGCGATGACGAAAGCGTCGAAAAACACAGAAAACGCTCAAAAATTGATGGAGTTCATGTCAGAACCGTCAGCTCAAGAGAAATTTGCGAGTGTGAACTACGAATACCCAGTCAACGAGTCGGTTGAACCGAATGAGCTTCTTCAATCATGGGGCGAGTTCAAAGAGCAAGACATCAACCTCTCTGCACTTGGAGAAAACCAACAAGAAGCAATCCGCATCTTTAACGAAGTAGGTTGGAAGTAAGATGACTTCGGCTTGAACGAGAGTTCAGGCCGGAGGTTTTTGCGTTTCATACACCCTAAGCGCTACACGGGACGCGTAGAAACTGATATGATGGGACAGGAATTGATTGTTTACAGAACGGGAGCGGTACGACATGAACTGGCACGCGGTAAAACGACAACTGAATGGATGGGCGATCCTAAGCTTTCTCGCGATTTTATTGATCGTCTTGCCGGGAATCGTCGTGCTCGTGGAATTATTTGCGCCAGTCAATGACAACTGGCAGCATATTCAAGAGTATTTGTTGCCCCGTTATGTACGGAACACGTTGTTCATCATGGTGGCTACTGGTCTCTTGACGACGGTGATTGGAACGAGCCTCGCCTGGTTCGTGACCGTCTATGATTTTCCGTTCCGTCGCTTCTTTAAATGGGCACTCATCTTGCCGCTCGCGATTCCGCCTTATATCGGGGCGTATACGTATCATGGCATTTTAAATTACACGGGAGTGATCCAAACGACGCTACGGAATCAGTTCGGGATCACTGTCGATCAATCGTACTTCAATATCATGTCGATTCAAGGGACGGTGTTTATTTTCACCTTGTTCCTCTATCCATACATTTATACGATCACACGAGCGTTCCTGCATAACCAATCGTCCTCGATGATTGAAAACGCACGGATCCTCGGTCGTGGGTCATGGGATATTTTCTTCACCGTCGTCATTCCGATTTCCCGAGTCGCCATCATTGGCGGTGTCAGTCTCGTCTTGATGGAAGTACTCAACGACTATGGCGTCGTGAAATATTTCGGGATCCAGACGTTCAGTACCGCTATTTTTAGCACATGGTTCGGGATGAAGGATACGTCGTCGGCGCTGAAGCTGGCAGGTACCCTCATGATTCTCGTCATCGCCATCTTGACGATGGAGCGACTCGTGCGAGGACGGAAGCAATTCAGTTACGCTTCGACGAAAGTGAAACCGCTCAAACCGAGACCGCTTCAAGGCTGGCATCGCTACGCGGTATTCGCTTATGTCTCGATCGTCTTTGCCATCGCATTCGTCATTCCGTTCACGCAGTTGACGGCCTGGACGTTCCTGACGTTCGATACGGTCTTCACAGAGGAATTTTGGCAACTCGTTTGGAATACGGTGCGTGTCGCCTTTATCGCGACAGTGATCATCCTGTTGTTTGCACTCATCATTGCGAATTACACGCGGCTCTTCCCGTCGAACATGACACGCGTCATTTCAAAAGTGACGACGCTTGGGTATTCGATTCCGGGAGCAGCGATCGCCATTGCGGTCATCACGCTCTTCTTATGGCTCGATGGCAAAGTGCTCGATATGGCTAAGGCGCTCGACTTGAGTCAGACGTTTGTGTTTCGGACGACGCTCATCATGCTCATCTTCGCCTACGTCATCCGCTTCCTCGCCATCGGATACAACTCGATTGAGAGCGGGTTCGAGAAGGTCGGGAAATCGTTCACGGAAGCATCCCGCATGCTCGGATGGAACACGGTCCAAACGTTCTTCCGCGTGGATATCCCGATGATCAAAGGCGCCATCATGAGCGCATTTATCCTCGTCTTTATTGATATTATGAAAGAGTTGCCGTTGACGCTTTTTTTACAACCATTTAACTTTTCAACGCTTGCGACACAGGCGTTCAAATACGTGAGTGATGAGAAGATTCACGAAGCGGCACTCGCTTCCATCGTCATCGTCCTCATGAGTGGACTGTTGATATTCGTTTCCCACAAGGTGCTTGATAAGGAGGCCGACTAATGTTCGTTCAAATCAACGATTTACATTTTAGCTATAAAGGTGCACATGAAGAGACCATCAAAGGGTTCTCGATTTCGATCACAAAAGGCGAAATCGTCTCGCTTCTTGGGGACAGCGGTTCTGGGAAAAGTACGATTCTCCGATTAATCGCAGGGCTCGAGATGCCGAATCAGGGCGTCGTCGTCGTGAACGACTGTGTCTGTTGCGACGATTGTCAGTTCATGCCACCAGAAGATCGTGGCGTCGGGATGGTCTTCCAAGACTACGCACTCTTCCCACACATGACCGTTGAAAAGAACATTCGGTTCGGTCTTCATAAACTAAGCCGGAAAGAACGGAATGCGCGTGTCGAAGAGATGCTCGCGCTCGTCAACTTGACGGAGTTCCGCCACCGCTACCCGTACGAACTCAGTGGGGGACAACAACAGCGTGTCGCGCTCGCGCGTGCACTCGCACCGAAACCAGCACTGTTGATTCTAGACGAACCGTTCAGTAACTTGGACACGTCACTTCAACATCGGATTCGTGACGATTTGCGCCGTCTCTTGAAGCAGACAGGTACGACGACGATCTTCGTGACACACGACGAGGAAGATGCAGAGGCACTCGCTGACCGCATCGTCTACCTCGGAGAAGGCAAAATTAAAAAGCAAGTCATGACGGAGAACAACAAGACGTTCAATCCGCAGATTCCTTGCTTCGTATAATAGAGAAGACCCCTTATTCACACGTTAAAAGTGAGTAAGGGGTCTTTTGTCATTTGGTCATCTCGGAAGGTTTCGACTCATTTCCAAGTTGGTCAATCGCAGTCACATAATAAGAAACACCTGTCTCAGTTGCGACTTCGATACTCTTTCTTGCATGGGATGGGACGCTTTCGATATGGGTCGCTTTTCCGTCGACGACTTCATAGATGCGATATCCGATCACGCTCTCTTGACGTACGGCGTGCCAGGTTAACAAGTTTCCTTGTCGCTCGACTGCCGTCGGGATCTCGAGATCGACAGTTTCGTTCAGCTCGGTATCCACTAGCTCTGTATATACGACGAATCGTTCATCGTAGCCCCCGTCCCCGAACGTACCCGAACAGGTGATCAAATTTAAATTGCGATTTGATGTGGCACCGAAAATCTCTTCGATTGGCGCGGTTTTCGTATCATAGCGTTCTGTTTTTGTGACGCGGAACCGAAGCGTGTTTCCGGCTTCGTCTCGAATCAGAACGTCATCGCCTTCTTTGAGTTGATCGAGTTGATAAAAGACGGCCGGACCGGTCTTGCTGTCGACATGACCGGCGATTACGGCATTTCCTTTGCTCCCTGGTGTGACACCAGGTTCGAACCACCCGACCTGATTTTCATCTTCTGGTACACCCATCTGTCCGTTTTCCAGTACCCCGACTTGTTCGATCGCGGTATCGACATCGATTTTCGGAATTTGGATTTGAACGGGGGTGACGGCCTTAGCATTTTCTTCTTCCTCCGCTAATCGTAACTTCTTCACCTCTTCCTGTAGAAGTGAGAATTCAGCCGTTAAATCCGGGCTCTCCTCTATTTGTTTTTCTTCTACAGGTGGTGACGACGATTCTTGGGCGCTCGTCCACGTCCAGAAGCTAAAACAAAAGAGAGAGAGCGCCAGAAACAAATGGCGCTTGTTCATGGGGCTCCCTCCTTATTGATTATTGTTCAGACACTTTACGTTTGCGAAGCGTTACGAAGGCGAGTAAGATTCCGCCAAGTACAGCTAATCCAGCGTATAGCGTGTTCATTGATTGTTCTTGTGCACCACCGAGACCTGTTTCAGGCATCTCTTCAGGCATCATTGTTTCTTCAAACTTGTCAGGCATTTGTGTCACGATCGCGTTACCGAGTGTTTCACCAACACCGAACATGAACGCATATCCTTCACGGAATGACATCCAAGCAGCTTCTGCATCGCCTGCGACGTATTGATCGAATGTGTCGAGTACGAGTAGTGTCTCATGCTGTTTGATGGCTTCTTCACCAGCAGCTTGTGGCAAGTTACCTTCTGTTGCTGCATCGAGGAATGTGCTGAAGTCGACAGCGAATTGGTCGAGTCGCATACGTGCTTCTTCGATTTTCGCTTCGTCCCCTTCAAGTGTAGCAGCTACGATATCACCTTGTGCTGTGATGTGATCTGAGTTCCATACTTTTTCGAACTGTGCAGCACCTTCGTCACCGTATACAGATGCGATGGCCGCTTTGAAGTCGAGTGTATTCTGATCTTCTGCCCATGTGACATAGTCATAGTCCTCTGCTTGGTCATATCCCTTTTGCATACCGATTGCAGCGAGGGCGAAGTGCTCACCTGCAAGACTGTTCAATGTTGAGCGGAGTTCAACAGCTGGTGTATCTGCTCCAGTCGTGAATTTGTCAGGCATTTGTGTGACGATTGCACCTGAGAGGGCTTTACTGATATTGAACATGTGCTTGTAGCCTTCACGGAACGTCATGTAAGCTTCTTCGTAATCTCCTTCGACATAGTTATCGAATACAGAGAGGACTTGGTCTTCATGAAGTTCAAGTGCATCTGCTGCTGCTTCTTTCGGTAAGTTCCCTTCCGTCGCTGCATCGAGGAATGTTGAGAATTCTTCTACGAACTCATCGACTTCAGCTTCAGCTTCCATGCGTAGTTCTTGGTTGTCTGATTTTGCAGCTTCTACGAAATCAGCTGAGTAGTCGTTATGACCACGGAAGATTTCTTCGAACTTCATGCCGCCTTCTTCCCCATAAATTGATGAGATGGCTGGCGTCATGTCGAGCGCGTTTTGATCGAGTGCTTGCTCCGCGACCTCAGCATCTGCTGCCTCGTCGTATCCTTTCATCATCGATGTGACGGCTAATACGTAGTGCTCAGATAAGAGTTGATCGAGTGTGGCGCGAAGGTCACCTGCTGGTGTACTTGCTGTCGGTGTATGATCCGCTGCCTGTGCGTTGACCGGTACGAGTAGTCCTAAGGCTAGTGCCGGTGCTACGATTTTGTTTAACGTCTTCTTCTTCATGTGTAATCGCTCCTTTTCATAAGTGAGTGTTGTTGTCGTTATTTACACCCATCTAACGGAGCGGTTCAAAAAATGGATCACTCTTTTTTTATTTTTTTTCGTTTTTTTGTTGAAGAGTGCGATAAACCCCTGGTGCGACGCCATATTTCCGTTTAAAAATTCTGTGGAAATATGGATAACTTCGAAATCCAGACAGTTCCGCAATCGTTTCTAACGAATGTTTTGTATAGCGCATTTGCTCTTCGGCAAGCTGTAAGCGAATCGATTGTGCATATTCGATGATTGTCATCCCGGTCTCTTCTTTAAAGAGATGAACGGTTCGTGAAACGCTGAGTCCGACCGCTGCGGCGACGTCTGCCACTTTGAAGTCACTCGTGACGTGCGATTCGATAAAGCGCATCATGCGGGAGACGACTGGAGGTCGCGCCTGGGAATGCACATCTTGAATCGAACGATCCAGCATGAGTAGAAGCGCTTTGACGAGAGTTTCAATTAATTCAGGACTTTGTTCCGATGGTGGACGGCGCACTTCCTCTGTAATGTGTTGCCATAGCGAAAGTAGGCGGGAATCGATGGTGATCGCATACTTTCGCTCCCGTGGAGTCGCATGCCACCATATATCCATCGCATGTCCGGTACAGAAGATATGATAGTCTCCGCTCGCGGGTGTATCGACATGCATTTCATAGAAGTCACCCGGACGGACAATCAATACGTCACCAGGTCGTGTGATCATCGTTTCTCCATTGACCACAATCCGAGCCGTTCCTTCCGTTTGTAAGCGAATCAGATACGTATCGAGTAAGTTGGCGAATGGAAAAGTGTAGGTCGTTGTATGATATGAATAGCCACAAAAGCCGATTTCCATAATAGTCTCCTTATTTTATAGCAAAATTGTACATATCTTAATCATATCATGGATGGTCATGAATCCTTGAAGACAGTACGATGAAAGCGTTGAAACGGAAATGAACTTCAAGGAGGACGTAACATGAAACAATGGTGGAAAGAAGCGGTCGTGTATCAAATTTATCCACGTAGCTTCAACGATTCGAATGGTGATGGGATTGGTGACATCCAAGGAATCACGGAGAAGATGTCTTATTTGGCAGAGCTCGGAATCGACGTCATCTGGCTCTCGCCGGTATACGATTCACCGAACGACGACAATGGATACGATATTCGTGATTACCGTGCCATCATGAACGAGTTCGGTACGATGGACGACTTTGACGCGATGCTTGAAGAAGCACATCGTCACGGGATTAAAATCATGATGGATCTCGTCGTTAACCACTCTTCGGACGAACACCAATGGTTCATGGAGTCACGTTCTTCAAAAGATAGTCCATATCGTGACTATTATATTTGGAAAAAAGGAAAAGATGGTCAACCTCCGACGAACTGGGGGGCTTTCTTCGGCGGCAGCGCTTGGCAGTATGATGAGGCGAGTGATGAGTACTACCTCCATCTCTTCAGTAAGAAACAACCGGATCTGAACTGGGAAAGCGAAACGCTTCGTCGTGAAGTGTACGATCTCATGACGTATTGGCTCGATAAAGGGGTCGACGGGTTCCGGATGGACGTGATCAATATGATCTCAAAAGATCCAATCTATCCGGATGGTCAAACGCAAGGAACAGGGTACGGTGACGGCACGCCATTCTTCTTTAACGGGCCACGTATCCATGAATTCATGCAAGAGATGAATCAAGAAGTCTTATCGAAATACGACACGATCACGGTCGGTGAGATGCCAGGGGTCAGTGTGGAAGAAGCGAAACTGTATACAGGGGAAGACCGAAATGAACTGAACATGGTCTTTCATTTTGAGCATGTAGACGTCGGAAACGGCAGCTTCGGAAAATGGAATCCGACGGACTGGAAACTCACAGAGTTGAAGACGATCTTCTCGCGTTGGCAAGAAGGACTGGAAGAAGAAGGATGGAACAGCCTATATTGGAGTAACCATGATCAGCCCCGTGCCATCTCGCGCTTCGGGAACGACTCCCCGGAATATCGTGTCCGTTCCGGGAAGATGCTTGCGACACTTCTTCATCTATTGAAAGGGACACCTTACATTTATCAAGGGGAAGAGTTCGGGATGACGAATGTCGCGTTTGATTCGATCGATCAGTACCGAGATATCGAAACGTTGAACGCTTACCGTGACTACACGTCAAAAGGGTTGTTGACGCACGACGAGATTTTCCGTGGAATTCATGAGCGGGGACGTGACAATTCACGCACGCCGGTACAGTGGTCGGACGAAGCACATGGTGGCTTCACGACAGGAACACCATGGATTGGGGTCAACCCGAACTATGTCGACATCAATGCGGAAGCGGCACGGAAAGACCCGAATTCGCTCTTCCATTACTACCGTCAATTGATTGCGCTCCGTAAAGCCAATCCGCTCGTTGTCTATGGAAAGTATGAGCTGTTGTTACCGGAAGATGAGGCAATCTATGCGTTCACACGTTCGTTCGAAGGAGAGACATGGCTCGTGCTCTGTAACTTCTCAGGTGACACACAACAACGTGACTTACCATATGACGTAAAAGAACGCGTCATCGGAAACATGGAACCGATTGAACCGTTCACCCTTCGTCCTTACGAAGCACAAGTGTATAAACTGTGACGAAAAGCTCGCCAGACGGCGAGCTTTTTTGAGCGGTCACGTATCTTCTCTCGATGATTCGGGAATAGTGTAAGTAACGTCTGACATGAAAAGAGGGAACGACATGGGTACTTTAATCGCGTACTCTTCCAGATATGGGACGAGTGAAAAAGTGGCGTCTTTACTCGCTGAACGTTTATCGGGAGACGTTCATGTCCAAAATATCGTAGAAGAGCCGAACGTCATGTGGGAGACCGTGGATCACGTCATCGTCGGCAGTTCGATTCGGATGGGTACCATCCAGGACGAGATGAAGGAATGGTTGTCGCTTCATGAGGCACACTTGTTGGAGCATCCTCTTGCTCTATATTTGTGTGCCGGGACACCGACAGAGTCGGAGCGGATTCGTGAGCTAGAAGAAGCTTATCGTGACAAGTTGCGCGAGCATGCCTATTTCGTCGAAGTCGTCGGAAGTGGGTATGACTTTGAACGAATGGGCTTTTTAGACAAAGCGATCGTCCGGATGATGGCCAAACAGAAAGAAAGCTCGCTTGAACTCGATGAGGACAAATTGAAACGGCTTGTCGAGGCGGCTCAAACGTCCGAACGCACTCGGTCCGAGAATCCGTAAGCAAGTATGTCTTTCACATCGATCGGACTTTTCGTGGAGATGAGTACATCTCCGCTTTTTTTCTGTCCTTCGATGTGATGAAGTGCAATCTTCTCCAGTTGACGTCCTATTCTTAACGCGATTGGCGCAGATTCATGGCATCGTAAGTTTTCGATGGTCACTTCATCGGTCCGATTATTCCCTCCGAACAGTTCGAGATCAGCTCTCGAGGTTGTAAATCCACGAACGGAGATGCGATGTAATTGAACGCGCCGAGACTTGTATTGAACCGCCAGTGCCGGATGTTTTTCATAATCGTAAGTCGGATTACCAATCGCGGTCAATCCATGAATGAACACATCTTGATATGCGGAGACGACCAGGCTTCGTGGCGAGGATTTGGCGTATAACGAGCTTCGAACCGGTTCAACGGATACTAAATTCGTACCAGACAGAAAGCGTGCTGTCGCCGAATCGGAATCGTCTGCTAAATGATGACCGATGTGACGGAAATTAAATGAACGATTGTCATGCACAGAAAGATGACCAAAGATATGAACGTCATGAGCTGCTGACGAGGTCCCATGTGCTTTTACTTCAATTCCGCCAAAACACCCTTCGCTTTTATTGTTCACGAGTGTGACGTGCCGCGATCCATCGTCAATCTCAATTCCGTTCGAGTTTGAGAATCCGAGGGCGTGCGTTCGCCCATGAGGGTGATGACAATAACAGTTGGTGATATAAATGGCATCGCTATGGTGTGTCGTGATTCCGTCATCCCCATAGTTTGTCGCCTCAAGGTGATCAAGATGAATATACCGACTGCCGTTTGCGGCACGCAGTCCGTCCCCTAAATAATGATAGTGTGGAGACGTGATGTCGAATGCATGAAGACCGGCATTTTTAGCCGTCACATGATGCACCCAACCATACGTCACATGCGCAAACGTCAGGGCACTCGATGTCGTGTCACCGCTCGTGGTTCGTTTCACATCGCCTAATCGTGCGACGTTCCAATCGAGTGTCAGGTGACATACCTCGATATGATGGTTTCCCGCAAATGGGGTGGCGTTTCGTAACAGTCTTCGATGCTTTGGGGCACGATCCGATAGTTTTAGAATGGTGACGTCCTGTCCGGCACCTTCTAACACGCAGTTCGAAGGAAGGCGAATGCCCCGAACGATATATACACCTGCCGGGACAAAGACGCGGCGGTTAGAGCGGAGGGCGAGACGAAAAGCGAGCGTGCAATCCGTTTGTCCGTCCCCGACGGCGCCATAGTCTGTCACATCAACACGTTGTTTTGTGACCTGCATCAGATTCAAATATTCCGCATCAAGTCGGCGCATCCAAACAGGACGAACCATTCCGTCCATTTGTTCGAGCGGGAGTGACGTTTGAACAGGCGTAATGCGCTCAGTCATTGGAATTCGGCAAGGGATGGAATGTTGCTGCTCTGAGTAAGATGTCTCGCGCGTGGAGCGGTGCCATTCGAGTGTTCGCTGGATGAGGTCTTCTTCCGACCAATCAGAATATGAGGCAATCATCGAAGCGATTGATTGCGGGTCCTTTGCATTTTTCATAATAAATCCTCCTAGCATCATCTTCTCTAGCATGTACCCGTTTCGCCTCGTTTTTTAGCAATCAGAAGTATTTACTAGACAGAAGCATCTAGTCGTGTTATATTCAATATGTGCTTAATTAAGAATAGCTGGAATCATAATTCACAAGTGCTTGGGATTATTTTTCATTAGATAATCCAGAGGCTTGTATTTTTTTTGGTCAAGTTTTTTCTAGTAAGGCACTACTATAACGCATAGCGTTTATTTCAGGAGGGTTCATTCATGAACACAGGTAAAGTAAAATGGTTTAACTCAGAAAAAGGTTACGGCTTCATCGAAATGGAAGGCGGAGACGACGTATTCGTACACTTCTCAGCAATCCAAGGCGACGGCTTCAAAACACTTGAAGAAGGCCAAGAAGTAACTTTCGAAATCACAGACGGAGCTCGTGGACCACAAGCTTCTAACGTTGAAAAAATCTAATCTTCCTTTCTAAGGAATATGATACCTGTTCGCATCGGCGAGCAGGTTTTTTGTGTTTAATCGTGTAGTTTGAGGGAACAGTATACGAGCGACAAATCATGAAGGAGGAATTCGGAATGAGTGCAAAAGAAACAGCTTTAAAAATCCTAGATTCAAGTGATGTAGGGACGATGGCGACCGTGTATAAGGTGAAGCCACATAGTCGTTACATGACATTTTTCCATGATGATTTTACACTCTACACAGCAACCTCGAACGATACAGATAAGGTGGAGGAGTTAGAGAAGAATCCATATACGCATATTTTGATTGGTTATGATGGCGATGGGGTCGGCGACACGTACTTAGAAATCTTAGGGAAAGCGACTGTGTCAGATGATGAATCGATGAAAGAAAAAGTGTGGAACGACAAACTCGAAGGTTGGTTTGATGGACCAGATGATCCGAAGCTTGTCATCCTCAAAATCGAGCCGGAATCGATGCGTGTGATGAACAAGAAAGGTCAGCCACCTCAAGAAGTGACCTTGTAAAATCCTCAAAGGCGCCTCAAGTAGGCGTCTTTTTGATGGATATGAATAGAGTGTGACGTACATATGGACGAATCATGAACAAACAAAAATACATATGTGAAATAGTGAACATAGATGGTATATTGTGAATGTAATCACATTATTCATTTATTCAACTTCTTGAAAGGGAGGAATCATCATGTTCACGAAATTTTGGCAAAATCATAACATCGCTACGGCAATCTTGACGGTGTTACGTGTATGGCTCGGTTATCATTGGTTGACAGCAGGTTGGGGTAAAATCACAGGTGGCTTTGGAACGGAGGGATTCTTAAACAACGCGGTGACACTCGCGACTGGAGAACATCCAGCTGTCGCAGGATGGTGGGCTGCATTCTTAGAAAACGTTGCGATTCCAAACGCTGGATTGTTCGATATCCTGATTCCTTATGGTGAATTTTTGGTCGGGTTAGGGTTATTGCTCGGAGCACTCACACGTAGCGCGGCATTCTTCGGTCTTGTCATGAACATGGCTTTCTTGCTCTCTGGAACGGTCAGTACGAACCCAACGATGTTGATCGTATCTGTATTGATTTTGGTTGCTGGACATAACGCAGGGAAAATCGGAGTCGATGGTTTGTTCCTTCGCAACTTCGTCGAAACGAAAGTATTGCACCGTTCACCAAATCGTCAAATAGCTTCGTAACTTTTATGCGCTCTCCTGTGACAAACCTCTCATGTTTCGGCTACGATAGATATAGCCTACAGAGATAAAGGAGAACGCATATGACTACGACTCATTTTAAATGGCTTGGCTACACAGAAGGTGTGTCCTTCTTGTTGTTACTGTTTATCGCGATGCCATTGAAATATATGGCGGGTATTCCACTCGCGGTCAGTATCGTCGGCGCTGCACATGGTTTCTTGTTTGTGGCTTATGTGCTCGCAGCCGTCTACATGGCGTGGCGCTTCCGTTGGGGCTTCAAAGTTCTGACGCTTGCCGTCATGGCATCGGTCATCCCATTCGGACCATTTTTATTAGAAAAACGGGTACTCCCGTCAACAGAGAAGACATCGAACTGATTCGTTCGATGTCTTTTTTTGTTAGGATACTCGCTCAATGGACTGAGCTGCTGTACGTTCGGCTTGGATGTCATGGCGAATCCGATATGTGAGTGTGAAGGTACATAGGAGTAGGCCAATCATACATGCAGTGTATAGATGTGCGACTGGTACAAGATCGCTCAATACCCCGAATAGAATAAAACCAATTGGTGTGATGCCCATCGCAAGTGACTCGAGTACCCCGATTACGCGACCTAAATAATTCGGATCCGTATTCGTTTGTAAAAGTAATTGAATCGGAACGTTGACACGTACGATAAAGAAACCACTCAATAAGGCGAACATTGCGAAAAAGAAAATCGAAGTGAGGACGTTGAAGTTCAAATATAATGGAATGGCAGGGCCGACAAATAGAACACTGAGTATGGTCAGTGCAGATCGCATGGTCGACAGGCGATGTTTGATTTTGAATAGTGGCAAGGCGTGAAGTAAAGAAGCGATTAAGAATCCAATGGCAACCATGCTTTCAAGTAGTCCAAACTGAAACGGAGACACGCCGACCTCTTGTAAAGCGGCTATCGGGAACAACACTTCTGTCGCGACGAAAAAGAAGTTCAAGAAGGCAGCTAGAACGGCGACTGTCCATAAAACTCGTTGCTGCTTCAAATAAGAGAGACCAGACCGTACATCTTCCCAGGTGGATTGTTCGGTTGGAGCAATCTCTTTCTGATGAAATGTGAGTCGAGAAGCAAGCAAGGCGGCAATCATGAAGAATAGGGCTGAGCTGAATAAAAAAGCTGAAATCGGTATGAGTTTAAACAGTGCTCCGGCAAGAAGCGGAGTGCCGATACTTGAGATGGAGATGATGCTCTGAATGAGAGAGTTGGCACGTTGAAGCTCTTCCTCTTCGAATAGAAGGGGGATCGAACTCGATAGCGTGACCGATAAGAAGGTGGAAACGATAGATAAGAAGAATGTGATGACATAAAAGGCAGGTGCTTCGAACGTCCAAAGCAAACTTGCGATCCCTGCGAGTAAAAATAATCCTCCATTCAGAGACTCCATCTTGATGATGACTCGTTTTCGGTCAAGTTTGTCCGCATAAGCGCCGGCAAATGGCGACAAAAGAACGCGTGGCAATGTGCCTGCCAGTAAGACGAATGCGAATTGCAATCCAGATCCAGTCGTCGTCAACACCGTTAATCCTGCTACGAACGTAAATAAGTTGGATGCGAACAGTGACATGAATTTACCGAGTAATAAAATCGATAAATTGGAAGAAAAGAATTTCATAGTGAACACTCCTTTGCAAATTAGTTAAATGTGATTTAACATTATCATAAAGGCAATCGAGTGAAATGTAAACATAAAGTTCAATATAATTTAACTTATGGAGGTGGCATATGATTGGTGAACGAATTAAAACGTTACGAAAACAGAAGAAAATGACCCAAACGCAGTTGGCGGAAGGGATCGTCACGAAATCGATGCTCAGTATGATTGAAAATGGGAAAGCGGAGGCATCGATGCGTAGCTTACGAGAACTCGCAAGTCGGTTAGATGTCTCGATGCAGCAGTTATTGACTGACCCGAAAGAAACTGAACTACAGACGATGGTCGAGCAGTTAGAATATGAAGAAATGACACTCGTTTCGCGGCCAGATCAAGAAATACGACAGATGCTTTCCCCATACTTAAAAGAAGAAATGAACTCCGTGTGGCAAGGTAAAGCATACATGTTGTATGGAGATACGTACTTTCAAGAAGGAGAAAATGAGAAGGTATTGAACTACTACGATCGTGCCATTGAAATTTTTGAGAAGCTAGGTGAATCTGATGAATTGGCAATGGGACGAATCAGCCAGGCTTATTATTTATTGATGTGGAACCGATTTGAAGAATCGCTTGAACGGATTGACGCGATCGAACTTCTTGATGCGAAATACATGAAAACGAAAACGAGAACTGAGTATGTCATGTTGATTGTATTTAAAAACCTTCTTTGTGACGAGGATTTGGAAGATTCGATTCGACAGCTTGAAGACGTGCTCGAGTATATGAAACGGACAAGAATCTACTACCGTGCGGACGACGTGTATCGCACCATTTCGATTTGTGCGCTCTATTTGAACGATGAAAAGCAAGTTCATGAGTCTTTACAAAAGGCGAAGCAATACATTCAATTCACGGAAGACCGCTTGGCAGAAATCAAAGTGGCACTTTCTGAAGCGCTCTATGCGATGGAATATCGACATATTGATCTGTTAGGGGAAAACGTCAAGTTGATGGAATCACTCACGACAGAGATCGAGCCGTTCATTGCGGCGATTTCGATGGCGAAAGGTGTGTACTACGCTTTTCGAGGGGAATCGGAAAAAGGAAGAGAGTGTTTATTGGCACTATGGGAAAACAGAGACGAGTGGAAAGCACATAGTTTAGTCGATATCGCAATTTACTACGAAGGTTTATTAAGGGGAACACTGAACGGATGCGGAGACGACTGGGTATCGGTCATCGAAGAACAAGTAGCGAAATTCCCGCAAGGACTGTTTCGCAAACGTTTAGAATTATTACTACAACAAATCAAGGGCTGACGAATCAGCCCTTGAACGTTTGAATCAATGTCCCTTGACCATGCTCGACTTGGACGGAAGCGTGTGCTCCATTGACGAGCGTCATTTGCGGCGGAACGTGTCCGAAATCGATATCGAAAAAGATAGGAACCTCCAACATGTGGTGAAGCTCCTCATACACCATCTCGGTCGTATAGTCTTGATGCACAGATGGGGCATCACTTCGTCCGAACAGAATACCAGACGTCTGATTGAACCAACCGGCCCACTTCATTTGAAGAAGGGTCCTTTTTAATGCCGGAACGTTCATCTCGACGTTCTCAAAATACCAAAGAATCGGTTCATCATTCAGGTGCTCGTGTTGGAACGTCTTAACGTCTCCATACGGTGTCCCGATTGTATGTAAGAGCACGTCAAGACATCCACCGAGCAATCGACCTGTTGCGTGTTGACCACCGATTGCTTTCCATTCAGTCGCTTCCGTCAAATGAAACAGATGTGGCGTCGGATTGTCAAACTGCCATTCTTTTTGGAACTTCTCGGATGAGCTTTGGATGACCGTCTCGTCGACCCGCGTTGACAATACATCTAGCCAGCGTGAACTCGTTTCGTCCCAAATATCGGCACGCAAATCGACCAGGTTCGGACCATGGGCCGAGGCGATTCCGGTTTTTAATGTATAGACGAAGAGTAACAAACTCGTATCTGAATAACCGAGCATCCATTTCGCGGGTAAGGATTCCCAATCGATTTGATCAAGGATCTCCATTAAGAGCTCCCCACCCCAGGGCGGGATGATCAAGTCGACATTGTCATCTTGAAATAGGGATGTCAGTTCATGTGCACGCACCTGAGCCGGAGCAGATTTTCCAAATCGTTGTTTCCACGCATTCGGAGTGAATTGCAATGTAAACCCGCGATCGGAAAACTTCTGTTCCGCTTGATGCAATAGATGATGCAGTTCTGTTGGTATACCTGACGAAGGGGCGGTGACACCAAATTGATGACCGGTTAACTGTGGATAACGAATCATGACGACCTCCTGTGGATAAGTGATAGATGGAATCGGTTAAAACGGTTATCCACATGTGGACAACTAGTTGGAGCGCATCCGTTCCGCGTGACGCATTCCCCATTCGTTCATCGCTTCGAGAATCGGGATCAGTGTTTTCCCATACTCGCTTAAGCGATAATCGACACGGGGAGGGACTTCTGGATAGACGGTCCGGATGACGATATCTTGTTCTTCTAAATCACGGAGTTGTGCGGTCAGTATCTTTTGACTGATTTTTGGTAACGCTCGTTTCAACTCACTGAAGCGTAACGTATCTCCATTGATCAGGACGAGGAGGATGGAGTGCTTCCATTTTCCTGTAATCAGTTCGAGTGCCGTATCGACTTCGCAGCTTGTTATCTTGGTCACATCGCTCTTCCTTTCCATTAGTATCGTTGAAGTAACTATACCACCTTTTTGTGCCTACTTCTGCAATGTGAGCCGAGCGGGTATAGTGAAGGTGAGGTGATTGTATATGAAAATCGAAAATATTGAACTAGGACCGGTGACACTACGCGTCCGTGACATCGAACAGGTGAAACAATTTTATGTAGACGTCATTGGGATGAGTGTCCTAGAAGAAATCGAAGAGTTGGTCACGCTCGGAACGAAAGAGCGTCCGCTCGTCATCTTGCACCATGTTCCGCAGGCGAAGACGAATCCGCGGGTGGCAGGGTTGTTTCATTTAGCGATTCTATTACCGAATCGTGTAGCGTTAGGAAGCATCTTGGCGCATCTTATCGAACAACGCATCGAAGTCGGACAAGGCGACCATTTAGTGAGCGAGGCGTTCTACTTGAGTGACCCAGAAGGGAACGGGATCGAGCTATATGCCGATCGTCCGAAAGAACAATGGAGCTATGAAGCGAACGGGCATGTGAAAATGGCGACTGAACCGGTCGACTATGAATCGATGCTTCAAGCTGCAGTGAATCGATCATTCACTGGGTTACCGGTCGGCACGACGATGGGACATGTGCATTTTAAAGTCCGGTCGATTGAAGCAGCAAAACGCTTCTACCATGATCGACTCGGGTTTTCCATTACGACGGATTCTTATCCGGGGGCATTGTTCTTAGCGGCAGACGGGTATCATCATCACATCGGCACGAACGTGTGGGCACGTCCGAGTGAAGCTCTAGGAGTCGAAGCCGGACTCGAAGCGTGGACACTTCTTGTCAACGAAGAGACAAACCAGGCATTAGGCGGAACATCGTCTGAATGGACGTTGACGGATGAAGACGGAATTACTGTGCATATAAAAAGAACGGGCGCATGAGCGACCGTTCTTTTTAACGTGCGGATGTTTTCTTCTGACCTGCGTTGAAGGAGAGACGAAGTCCGCGTTTTTGATACGCTTGCTCGACTCGCTTCGGGTTGAGGCTGAGCTCGAGATGAGCCAACTTCAAATGGTCAAGTGCCGGCACCGTGACATCAAGACGAACTAGCTCCATGTTGCGCTCTGCTTTTTTGCGTGTTCGTCTCAAGTTACGGGGCACCTCCTCTGACGTCAGTGCCGCGATCGTTTCATTTACTTGTTGTCGTTTATCACCTTTGATACTCAAGGCAGAATACAGCTTATCGAGCGAACCGAATCGTTTGATCAGTTGGACCGATTGGTTTTCGTCAAGCCCCGCAACTGGGGGGATTCCGTCTGAACGGTCTCCCGTCAACGCTTTAACGGCTGACAGCTGTTTCGGTTTCAACCCTTCGTATAACGCCGCAATCTCTTCTGGTCGAATTTCTAAATGACGTTTGAGCGGTAACGGACGGTTATCACGAATGTCACAACGAGCCTGCATTTGCTGAAGCTCCTGTGTTTGCAACCAAACGGTGATTCGTGGACTGACAAGCTGTAACAAGTCTTTGTCTTTTGTCATGATGACCACAGGTGCACTGCAACTGAATTTACGTGCGATGTGGGCGATTAAATCTTCCCCTTCATAGCCTTCTACTTGGAATTGTGGAATTCCACTATCCTCAAGAAGTTGGCGCATGAGTTCCATCTGCGCTTTCAATTCAGGCGGTGTTTGACGTCTGCGGCGTTTATAGCCCGGGTAG
This sequence comes from Exiguobacterium sp. s189, assembly GCF_018617615.1. NCBI lineage: Bacteria > Bacillati > Bacillota > Bacilli > Caryophanales > Exiguobacterium > Exiguobacterium sp. s189. The sequence continues at coordinate 134,775 of NZ_JACSKM010000004.1, forward strand.
AGTTCTCGACGCCATAATGTTTCACGTGAGACGTCCCAGACGACGACAAAGTGAGTCGGACGATGTCTACGTAGAATCGTCCGGATGAGGCCGGTCATTCCGATGACGGCACTCCGATCGTTTTTGGATACCTCGCGTCCTTTTTTTGTTCGGCTCGCGGCGGCACCATAGTAAGCACTGGCCAGCATGGAGTTACCGTCAATCAAAAATAGTTTGCGTTCCATGCGTAACCTTCTTTCTATTTCTTTCTGTTTAAACCGAACATCTCGCCATGTTTCGGTGATGTTGTGTCATTGAGTGCGTGACACTCAAATAAGCAACATATGTGCAGTATATCACGGCAAGAGGCGAAAATATAGCGACAGTTCGGTTCACACATGAAAAACCCTTCTCCAAATCAAGGAGAAGGGTTTGACAGAAACCTTATTCTGAGAGAGGCTCTTCCTCTTCATGTGAAGCTAAAATCAGGTCGACGAAGACGATTCGATGGTTATCGACTTCACTGACAATCAATTCATGGTCGCCAGGTAAGAGAAAGCGTTCGCCCGTCCGAGCGTTCGCTTTTTGCGATAAGACAAATCCGCCGACTGTATCGACATCATCTTCGATTTCGATCCCGAACCGTTCTTCGAGTTCTTGTGTTAACACAAGTCCAGAGAGACGGTAATGTTTCGGCGCAATTTCTGTAATTTCTGCTTGTTCATCTCGGTCGAACTCGTCGCGAATCTCACCAACGATTTCTTCTAGGATGTCTTCAATCGTTAAGAGGCCGGCAGTACCCCCGTACTCATCGATGACTAAACACATCATCGTCTGCGCGTTTTGCATCTTCACCATCGCTTCTTGAAGCGGCGTGAACTCGGTGACGAGTGGCAATTGATGAATGAACGACTCGAACGGTGCGTCATTTTTCGAAAGTTGAGCAGTGAAGAGTTGTTTTGCATTCACGAATCCGAGCACGTCGTCACGGTCGCCATCTCGTGTGACCGGATAACGCGTATACTGGTGCTCTTCGACAACTGAAATGATCTCTTCAATCGTATCTTCTTCATCGATTGTGACCATGTTCATACGTGGAACCATGGCATCCTTGGCGATTCGTTCGTCAAACGAGAAGATGTTTTGTACATATGCCAACTCGTTTTCGTTGATTTCACCACTGCGGAAACTTTCCGTCATGATGATTTTCAGCTCTTCTTCTGAGTGTGCCGTCTCCTGAGCCGTTGTCTGCACCCCGAATAAGCGGAGGGTGAGACGTGCCATGCTGTTCAAGGCACGAATGAACGGGTAGAAGATTTTCGTGAACACATAGAGTGGGCGTGCGACAAGGAGCGTCAACTTTTCGGCTTCATGGACCGCAAGTGTTTTCGGCACAAGTTCTCCAATGACGACGTGCAGGAACGCGATGAGTAAGAATGCGATCAGGAACGACAAGAATGTCACGAGAGATGGCGATAAGTTTAGCTGGTCGACCCATGTGTGGATATATGTTTCGATTTGGTCGGCACCAATCCACCCGAGTCCGAGTGCAGAAAGTGTAATCCCGAACTGAGAGGCAGAAAGGGAGTCGTCGATATTCTCGATGACTTTTTTTGCGCTGACCGCTTTCTTGTTTCCTTCAAGCACGAGCTGGTCGAGTCGAGCGCCACGCACTTTCACAATTGAAAATTCGGCTGCCACGAAAAAGGCAGTCAAAAAGATTAAGAGCGCAACGATGAGTAAGCTGAGTAACATGGGACTGTCCAACAATTCCCCCAAAAATCGGGGAGTCACCTCCATTGAGTATAAGATCAAACGTCTTTCAGGCAGTTCCTGAAAACGAATAGTTTGTTTCAGTATAGTTGATTTGTTTCAAATATTCAAAATGCAGCCAATCATGTTTGATGAAGAGGGGAATGTGGGAACTAAAAACGAGAAGACGAAGGAGGAATTCACATGGCAAACTATCCAGAGTTAAAAGGAAAAGTCGCGGTCATCACGGGAAGCTCGAAAGGTCTAGGTCGAGCAATCGGGGAACGCTATGCGAAAGAAGGGATGAACGTCGTCCTGAACTATCGTAGTAGTGAAAAAGAGATGGAAGAAGTCATCCGTGGCATCGAGGCAGGTGGTGGGAAAGCCGTCGCCGTAAAAGGGGACGTCTCGGAAGAAGGACTCGCGGAGAAGATGATCGAGAAAGCCATTGCTGAGTTCGGGAAGATGGATATTTTCGTGAATAACGCGGGCGTTCAAGTCGAGGCGAAAACACATGAGATGGAATTCGACAATTGGAAGAAGATTATCGACGTCAACTTGAACGGAACGTTCCTTGGTGTCCGTGCTGCCTTGAAGTACTTCGTTGAGAACAAAATTGAAGGCAATATCATCAACATGTCTTCTGTTCACGAAGTCATTCCACGTCCTGGTTACACACATTACGCAGCAAGTAAGGGCGGCGTAAAAATGTTTACGAAATCAGTTGCTCTCGAATATGCACCGAACCATATTCGTATCAATGCGATTGCCCCTGGTGCGATCGATACGCCAATCAACGAAGAGACGATGAGCGACCCGGAAGAGAAGAAAGGGTTAGAAGCTCTCATCCCATCTCACGTCATCGGGAAACCGGAACAAATTGCCGCCGTCGCCGCATGGCTCGCGTCGGATGAATCGTCATATGTCACAGGAACAACGATCTTTGCGGATGGTGGACTATCACTTTATCCATCATTCGGTCCAGAGAATAAAGTACAGTAAACAAGAGGGTGCGCTATCGCACCCTCTTGTTGTTTAGCTACTCATTTGATTCGACAGATCCACTTTCGGAAGGCTGACGGTAAAAATAGAGCCTTTGCCGATGTTCGATGTGGCATGAATTGTGCCGCCATGACCTTCTGCAATCTCTTTACAAATCGCGAGGCCAAGGCCGGTTCCTCCGATTTTGCGGCTAGCGGAATTGTCGACACGATAAAACTTGTCAAACAACTTCGATAGTGCGGTTTGAGGAATCCCGATTCCATGGTCTTCAATCGAAATATCAATCCAATCCGGTCGCTCACATGCAACACGGACATGGATGTCTCCACCATGAGGAGAATACTTCACAGCATTATGAAGTAGATTCGCGAATAGTTGCCCGAGTCGCGTTCGGTCTCCATATACATAAAGATCTTCCTGACAATCAAACGAAATATGATGATGTTGACTTGCTCCTTGATGCACCGCGATAGCCTGTTTCAGGATGTCCGATAGGCGCTCCGTCTCATTGTGGTACGTCTGTTGTCCTGATTCCATCCGTTGAACATCGAGCAAGTTGGAAATCAAATCTTCGAGACGCAATGTCTCTTGATGAATCATCCCCAAATATTTCTCCGAACGTTCGGCTGAAAGTTTTCGGAAACGGAGAAGCTCGGTGAATCCGATGATACTCGTGAGCGGGGTACGAAGCTCGTGAGAGACGGTCGAAACGAGTTCGGTTTTCAAACGGTCGACCTCAGTCTCATGCGTCACATCACGGAAGACGAGCATCGTGCCGTGGCGTGTTCCTCTCAAGTAAATCTTCTCCGCATACATTTGAATGAAGCGCTCTTCCTGGTTCATCGAGAACGTGACGCTCTCTTCTTTACACTGTCCGTCAAACGACCGCTCCATGAACGCGAAAAAGTCATCCTTTTGGTCGACCTGCAGTCCAAGTTCTTCAAGGCTGGCGTCTAAACGATATAAGTCGACTTCGTTTCGCTTTGTGATCGGTTGGTTAAACAAGACAAAGAGTGCTTGGTTGGCCACTTTTTCGCTTGTTGCGTGCTCGACATAGATGACGGCATCGCGGATGGAGTGAAGGAGACGCGCTGTCTTCTCACGCTCTTCCTCAATTCGATGACGTTGTGTCGTAAGTGACGAAGCCATCTGACGGAATGAGGTTGTCAGTTGACCGACTTCATTTTTAGATTGAACGGTGACCGGCGTGACCGGCTGCTTCTCTCCGGCAAGACGCTTGCTGTTTTCAATCAACTCCTGAAGTTGACCCGTTAAGCGTCTGACGTAAGGGCGAGCGACGATGAAGAGAATGAATAGGACTCCGAGTAAGGAGAGGAGCCATAAAGCTTGTGCCCATTTCGTATGTGTCGCAAGTTGAGCACGGAGCGCATCCTCTTCTGCGTTCAGTGAGTTCCGATATTCCGTGAAGACGCTCTCCATATCGACGATGCTCGCGCTCATATCCGCGGCACTTTTCGAGTTGATTTTAAATTTACGGTCTGCCGGCGGCTCTTTTTGAGGGTTTACCTTCCCGAGCGTTGGCATTTTTAAAAAGGGTTCGGTTACACTTCCGTTCCGCTTTCCTTCTACATAACGTTCAAGGCTCGGCATGACGCGTTCTTGATAAGCAACAAACAGCGTTCGGGCATCGCTCGCATACGTTTTTTCTTTATCGGTTACGGCGTTCTGTTCGAACCAAGTCGTCTGTTCGTCAATCAAGACTTGTTTATCTTCTACGCGTTCTAGCATTGCATCGTCTCCGAGGAGTACGTAGCCGCGCATTTCATATTGCATCGACTGCCATGTCTCAAACAATTCGGTCGCATTTGTGCGCCGTTCACTGATGTTTTCGAGCGATGACGTCGTCTGTTCGATTTGGTTTTCCGTATACACATATACGGCAAGCGATGTGAGGAGGATCAGTCCGATGAATAAATAGAAGACGAATAAAAATTGTCTTCCGATCCGCTGGTCAATCCATGACTTCATAAAGACCGTTCCTTCCTAGAATGATGAACATTCCGACTGTGACAAATATCCTACGAGTGTCGTTCTTTTATTGTACAGATTCACCTCCTCAGAAGCTAGATATTGAGAAATCAGGGGAATGAATACTATTGTTTATTGAATAGTAGTGGTTGATGTGCTATTGTTCTATGTATAGTAGGGGGTGGGATCATGAATCCTCAATTCAAGAAGGGCGTACTCAATCTTTGTGTGCTGGCGCTTGTAGCGGAACAAGACCGCTACGGCTATGAACTCGTCCAAGCGATTTCGGCCAAAGTAGCCATTTCAGAAGGTGCCGTCTATCCGTTGTTGCGTCGCTTGACGACAGAGGGCTATTTCACAACGTATTTAATGGAGTCCGGGGAAGGCCCTCCACGGAAGTACTATCAGATCACGGAACAAGGGCTTACACATTTGGCTGAGTTACGAACGGAATGGAATGTATTCACGAACGGCGTCAATGACTTAATCCGAGGGGGAGACGACAGATGAATGAAGAACAGTACTTGTCAGAGCTTGAGCAATTATTGATGAACGTGAAGGTGAAAGATCGCCTCGATATTTTACGAGATGTGTCTGAGTACTTCACGAGTGGTCGTTTAGAAGGAAGAAGTGATGAAGAGATGGCGCGCGAGTTAGGGGAACCGAGCGTACTCGCATCGGAACTACTCGCGTCTGTCGATTTTGAAGTAGCGGAGTCGACACGACCGCCTGCAGTTGTCAAAAGTTCGACCGTCGCTTTTCAAAGCGTCCTCATTCAAGTTCAACATGCGCAGGTGTTCGTGACACCATCACAAGATGGGTATGCGTACGCGACACTTGAAACAGAGACCGACCATGGGGTAGTCATGGATATCGTCGGGGACACGTTAGAAATCCGGATTGAATCCGAACGTCGTTTCGGTCTGTCTGATTTGTTTTCGTGGTTTGGGTCAAAAGCACCGGTCCTTCGGGTCGAGCTACCTCATCACGCCTATCATCAGATTCAATTGAAGAATCGTCACGGTTCGAGTGATGTACAAGAACTTCAAGCGGAACGTTTACTCGTAGAGAGCGAGAATGGGCGAATCATCGCACATCACATTCAAGCACGTCATGGCGAACTTCGCACATCGAACGGGAAAGTGCTCGCATCAGACTGTCATGGTCACGATTGGGAGCTTCATTCCTCAAACGGTCGTGTTGAAGCGAAGCACTCTCAGCTAGAGCGCATCAACATCCATTCCTCGAACGGTCGAATCGATGTTGATCACGTCACAGGAGCCATTGATGCCAAGACGTCGAACGGCCGGATTGACTGCCTCGTTCAATCGATTCAAGCACCGATTCGTTTGAAGACCAACAACGGAAAGATTGACTTGCACGTGGATGAACGTCCGGAAGATGTGACGATTCGGGCGAAGTCACGGAATGGAAAAGTCAATGTATTCGGAGAACGGTCGAAAGAGTGCGTGTTCGGTGAAGGATCCATTGAAGTGAAATTAACAAGCTCAAATGGGAGCGTCACGGTATCAGGATAAACGTAGCCCCTCCATCGATCGATGGAGGGGCTATACTCATAAATCATGTACCAACACATAGGCGACTCGAACAGGACCATGAACACCGACGATGAGGTTCATCTCGATGTCGGCCGAGTTCGACGGACCGGAGATGAAATTGACACCGTTCGGGGAATGGAGACCATCTCGATCGAGTGCGGCAAGCTGTTGTGCCGTTTGCGTCATACGTGGGACAAGGACAGATTTTGGGATGATCGCAATATGGTCTTGCGGTAACAGGCTGATCGTCCGTGATTTTCCAGGCTTCGCATATTGGACGATTGTTGCACTTTCCGCAAACGCTGCATCCGCAATCGTGATGCCGATGTCGGCACGTGCGGCGAGCTCTCGGCTCGTGTCCGGCTTTGTCGAATCCCACCATGCGAACGTCTCACTCGTTGTGGGCGCCCAAGCGGAAATTCGGTCATCGTTTTCCGCGAGGATCCGTGTTCCTTCGTAACGTTCAATCAAGAGACGGAGCGTATCATCGAGATTCGCAGATTCACATTCCACCAAATCGGTATGGATTCGGGTCGCGACCATACGAAACGTCTCGAGTAGCTCTTCTTCGCTCGCATCTTTTAACACGTCGTCTTGTGGGCGATGTTTGTACTCGCGTTTCGGTGGGGTGAGGTCGACCTCACGCCCGAGCTGTTTGGCGATGCGTTGTAAAAAGTCTTCACGGTTTGTGATTGTACCAAGATTCATCAGGCATTCCCCCGTTTCTTAAACCAATCTCGGACGGTTTGTTTATTCGGCTGTGGCAAGTCTTTCGAGTCCGTCCAAGCCGGCAGTCCTTTTTCAATCTGACCAGATGTGGCGAACGGTGATGTCGCAAACGGTGCGACGTGTTCCGCTGCTTCGAATAAGAACGGACTTGATGCTGTGACGGCAAAACCTTTCATCGCAATCCGTTCCACGAAAGGTGATTGTTTCTTTTCCTCTACGATGACGCGGCGATGTTCAATCAACAGCTCGTGTAGCGGAATCTTCACGGGGCATGCCTCTGTACAGGCACCACAAAGACTCGACGCATAAGGAAGTTCTTTATAGTTCTCGTATCCATCTAGGAGTGGGGCTAAGACGGCACCGATTGGACCAGGATAAATTGACCCGTATGCATGCCCGCCGATGTGACGATAGACAGGACAGACGTTGATACAGGCCGCGCAACGGATGCATTGCAGGACCGATTGGAACTGTGTACCGAGAATGCCAGAACGCTTGTTGTCGACGATGACGAGGTGGAATTCTTCAGGACCATCGACTTCACCGACCGCACGCGTCCCGGCGAATGTCGTGATGTATGACGTGAGGCGTTGACCGACCGCGCTTCGACAAAGCATATTGACGAGTACCTCGAACTCTTCATAAGAAGGGACAACCCGTTCCATCCCCATGACAGAAATGACCGTGTCAGGAAGTGACGTCACCATGCGCCCGTTCCCTTCATTGGTCACAAGCCCGACGGCTCCACTCTCCGCAATGGCAAAATTACAGCCGGTGATGCCGACTTCTGCCTTTAAAAAGTCTTTTCGTAGTTCTTTTCGTGCATAGCGCCCGAGTTCAGTCGGATCGTTTGAACCGGCATAGCCGTGAGCGGTGAACGTCTCATGGACAGCGTTGCGGTCTTTGTGCAGGGCAGGGGCGACGATATGAGACGGTGGGTCTTCGTCGAGTTGCAAAATCCATTCCCCAAGGTCGGACTCGACGACGGTACATCCTTCTTCCTGAAGCGCCTCGTTCAACCCAATCTCTTCTGTGACCATCGATTTTGATTTCACGACATGTTTGGCTTGTTTCAAACGAACGACTTCCCGAATGTAACGGTTCGCTTCTTCTGGCGTCTCTGCGAAGAAGACGCTCCCACCTCGTTTTGAGACACTCTCGCTCAATTGATACAAGTAATAGTCGAGATGCTCGAGCACGTGTTGACGAATCTCTTCCGAGTGGTCGCGGAACGCTTCCCAGTCTCCGAGTTCACCCGCAGCATCCAACCGTCCATCCCGCAGTCGGTTTTGAGCCGAACTGACGGCTTGCCGCATGAACGCATCCTCAATCCCGTCCTTCCGACGGTCCTGAAACTTCTCATCTAACCGAATCCCCATGCTCATGTTTGCTTCACTCCTTCGTTCAAGACTTCGGCAATATGCATCACTTTAATCGGATGTCCCTGTTTATGAAGGCGTCCGCCGATGTTCATCAGACACGATGCATCCGCCCCGATCAAAACGTCTGCACCGGACTGTAAAATCGATTCGACTTTCTCATCCACCATCTGCACCGAAACGTCCGGCATCTTGACGGAGAACGTCCCTCCGAACCCGCAACAGTTATGTACGTTCGCGAGGGGGACCATCGTCAAGCCATCGACGTTTCCTAGCAACTTTCCAGGCGCCGCTTCAATTCCGAGAAGGCGGGTCATATGACAAGACGCATGATAGGTCGCTTTGGCGGAGAATTTGGCGCCGACATCAGTGACTTCGAGCACATCGACGATGAACTGTGTCAGCTCAAACGTTTTGGCGGCATGTGCCTCTGCCCGAGGACCCCATACCGGATCACCTTGGAACAAATGTGGATAGTCGCGCATCATCATGACACATGACCCCGATGGTCCGACAATATATTCCGCATCTGCTTGTTCGAACGTTTCAATCATGTGCTTGGCGATCTTTTTCGTTTCCTCATGATAGCCACTGTTATAAGCGGGTTGCCCACAACATGTCTGTTCAAAAGGGAACGTCACCTCACACCCTAAATGTTCGAGCAGTTCGACTGTCGCTTGTCCGACGGATGGAAACAACGTATCTGATAAACAAGTGACGAATAAAGCTACATTCGGCATAGCCATTCCTTCTTTCTTCTCATGATAGCGATTTCAACGTCATTATTTCACAATACGTATCAAAGTGACAGAAAAATGGAGAGAAAAACTGATTTATTTGTAAAATCCTGTCTAATTGATAATGTATCTCACTGAATGAAAATTCATCCGTAGTCTGATATAAGACAGCATTCTGTCACGTATAACAGAAAAAGACCCTCGTCATATGACGAAGATCTTGTGTCTAAATTATAGGAAGAACATTTCCAAGATGAAAAGTGCGCCGAACAAATAGATGAGCGGGTGAACCGTCTCTTTGTTCATCGCTTTGAAGATCGGGTACAAGATGAACCCGAATGCGATCCCACGTTCGATACTTCCTGAAAGCGGCATGATCAAAATGGTCATGAAGGCCGGGAAGTATTCGCTAAAGTCGCTCCAGTCGATATAACGGACGTTCGTCAACATGAGCGCCCCGACGATGATGAGTGCAGGAGCTGTGATCGCCGCCACGCCAGAGATGGCACCGATGAGCGGGCTGAAGAAGAGCGTCAATCCGAACAAACCAGCGACGACGGCCGTTGTGAGACCCGTACGTCCACCTTGTGCGACACCGGCTGCAGACTCGATGTATGCCGTCGAAGGACTCGTCCCGACGAGTGAACCACCCATTGTGGCAAGTGAGTCGGCAAAGAGTGCACGGTGACCATTTTCAATCGTACCGTCTTCTTTTAAGAGACCGGCTTGTTTCCCGACACCGACAAGTGTACCTGTCGTATCGAACAATGTGACGAGGAAGAACGAGAGGACGGCACCGAATAATCCATATTGAATGACATCACTAAATGCTGTTACCGGGTTGACCATGAGTCCTTCTGGAAGTGTCGGCATTGCCGTGACACCGTTGATTTGTAAGATGTCCATGAAGTAAGCCGCGATTCCAGTGAGTACCATCCCAATCAATAACGAACCGGGAACATTTCTCGAGAAGAGAAGTGCCGAGACGATTAAACCGCCGAGTACGAGTAACACTTCTGGTGAGGATACGTCACCGAGGCGCACCAAGTTTGCCTCATCTGCGACAATCAATCCTGATAACTTCAATCCGAGCGAAGCGATGAAGAGACCAATTCCGGTCGTGATCGCATGTTTCAGCGAAGTCGGGATCGCTTGAATCAGTTTCGTCCGAATCGGAGAAAGCGACAAGATTAAAAAGAAGACGGACGAGACGAAGACGACGCCGAGTGCGGCGGATGGTGCGATTTGTTCTTGGGCGACGAGCGTGTAAGCGAAGAAAGCGTTGAGACCCATCCCGGGTGCCACAGCAATCGGCAAGTTCGCATAAAATGCCATTAAGCCTGTTCCGATGAGGATGGCAATGATCGTCGCCGTGAAAGCTTGAGCGAACGGGATCCCAGCGTCAGATAGAATCGCCGGGTTGACGACAGAGATGTACGCCATCGTCACGAACGTTGTGATTCCGGCTGTCACTTCTTGTTTAACATTCGTACCGTGTTGTTTCAATTGAAAAATATTCATCGATAAAACTCCTTATTTCGGTCTATTTCCGAACATTAATTGAGAAAAATGTTTAAATTAACGTTATCAACTTGATGACTATACAAAAATGTTTGATTCCCGTCAATTGTTTTGAGTAAAAAACATGAAAAATGAAAGTTACGAATAAATAATGTTCGGAAATAAACTTTTTTCAAAAAAATCCTTGCTCTGAAACGCGTTTCAGAAGATACGGTATAGACAAAGGGAGGGGAACCGATATGAAACCGACAACGTGGAAGACATGGTGCAGTGGAATCGTATACGAACTCGTCATCAATCAGTTGTATACGCCGTTTGGAAAAATGTTGTGTACCCGTTTCCAGGAAGAGTTTCTTCACTTACCGTTAGAGGAGCGCTTCCGTCTCGTTCAAGCGATTCGTTGTCAAGTCGTCGAAAGAGGTGACAGTCAGCAAGCAGAGTGGGTACACTATATGCAAAGACTGACAAGTTGAGGTGGGGCGAATGGCAAACATTCGAGATATCGCGAAGCACGCTGACGTATCGGTGACGACGGTCTCGCGCGTGTTGAACGAGCATCCGTATGTATCGAAGGAAAAACGGACCCGTGTCCATGCGGCGATGAAAGAGCTCGGGTATTTGCGGAATCAGCAGGCGTTGACGTTGTCGACGGGGAAAACACAACGCGTCGTCGTCATCTTACCTTATATGGATCATCCGTATTACGGTCTCTTCGTCAACGGGCTCGCAAAAGCGGCCCTCGAGCACGATTACCGACTCGTCATGTGGCAGACGGAGTATAAGCTGAGTGAGGAGCGACAAGCACTCAATTTATTGAAGCATCGCGAAGTCGATGGGGCGATCGTCTTGTCGCACGAAATGTCCTTTAAGGAAATGGAGACGTATCGCGCTTACGGACCGATTGCCGTAGCGACCGTCGGCGCACCGGAGACGATCTCATCCATCCATGTCGACCATTATGCATCGTTCGTGTCAGGTATTCATGTGCTACAGGAGCATGGATATGAAGAGATTGGAATCATCTTGTCAAGAAGCCATAGTCCGAGCTCCCTTGCGCGTCAGCAAGCCTATTTCGATGAAGTAGCGCATGCGCGTGAGCAATGGATTTGGACCGGTTATTTGACGAGTGAGGACGGTGTTCGGTTAGCAGAAACGTTCCTCTCTCAAAAAGAGCGTCCTCGAGCGCTCTTTTTCTCGTCTGATTATGTCGCTCTTGGATTTTTGGGGGAGATGCAACGACGGAACATCTCCATTCCTGAGGAAGTCGCCATGCTAGGGTTTGACGGACATCCGATTAGTCGGGCATTCGGACTGTCGACGATGCTCTCTCCGAATGAACAGATTGGTCGTCAACTGTTTGAAACGACACTCGCTGAAATGAACGGAGCCATTCCAGAGATTCACGGGATGACCGTCAGCTATCAAGTGGGAATGACACTTTAGGCAACATCCTCGCTCGACTCTTTTGAAACGTTTAGAATGAAAGAAGTAGTCGAGAGGAGGAAATGTTATGAAGATTCAAGTAACAGAAGAAGCGCTCCAATGGTTTAAAGAAGAAATGGAAGTCGAAGCGGGTCAAACGGTTCGTTTGTTTGCAAAATACGGGGGCTCGACAGACTTGACGCACGGTTTCTCCGTGGGAGTCATCACAGAAGACGTGAACAATGCGACTGTTGAGACCGAAGAAGACGGCATTCGTTTTGTCGTGGCGGAGCAAGATGAGTGGTTGTTCCAAGGACAAGACGTGAAAGTCGAACTTCGCGGAGAAGAAATCGTCTTCGTTCAAGCCTGACGTTTCAGTTTGTTTACGTTTGATGAAATGTCGTTTGACGAAATCTGGCTTGGGGAACAGATTACGACAAGTCGGATTTTCGAAAGGATGACACGATATGTCAGACAAAGAAAAGCGTGAACAAGAAGAAAAAGAAAAGTTGAAACGAGATCAACCGGATATCTCCCATGAAGAAGATTCAAAAGGAGATCATTCCGACCTCGAAGAGACAGATGAAGACGAACAATCTTAAGAGCCGAAACGGCTCTTTTTGTTTGGGGAATTGAAAGAAATGCCGTGGACGTTATAATGGATAAGGGAAAACTATTTAGTGAGGAGAATGAGACATGAGTACAGTACTAGTCTTCGGACATAAAAATCCAGATACCGATACCATCACATCAGCGCTCGCCTATGCCGAGTTGAAAAAGAAATTAGGAATGGACGCAGAAGCGGTCCGTCTTGGTGAAGTGAACGGAGAAACGCAATACGCACTCGATCACTTCCGCGTGAAGGCACCACGTTTGATTGAAAGCGTAACAGGTGAGGCAGAAGAAGTCATCTTAGTCGACCACAACGAGTTCCAGCAAAGTGCAGACGGCATCGAAGACGTGCGGATCCTTGAAGTCATCGATCACCACCGCATCGCGAACTTCCAAACGGCAGACCCGCTCTACTATCGTGCCGAGCCAGTCGGGTGTACAGCGACGATTTTATTGAAGTTGTATAAAGAGCACGGTGTCGAAATCGCATCAGACATGGCCGGTTTGATGCTTTCAGCCATCATCTCGGACTCACTTCTCTTCAAATCACCGACATGCACGGACGAGGATGTCAAAGCAGCGAAAGAACTTGCTGAGATTGCTGGCGTCGATGCGGAAGCATACGGGCTTGAAATGCTCAAAGCCGGTGCAGACCTTAGCCAAAAAACGATTGAAGAACTCATCTCACTCGATGCGAAAGAATTCGCAATGGGCGACTATCGTGTCGAGATCGCGCAAGTGAACACGGTCGATGCGAATGATGTCTTGAACCGTAAAGAGGAAGTCGAAGCGGCGATCGCGAACACGGTTGCGGCGAAAAACTTAGACTTGTTCGTCTTTGCCATCACGAACATTTTGACGAACGATTCAGAAGCAATCGTCGTCGGACCAAAACCAGAACTCTTCGAACAAGCGTTCAACGTGACGTTGCAAAACGGATTGGCGACACTTCCAGGCGTGGTCTCACGTAAGAAGCAAATCGTGCCGGTTTTAACTGAAGCGGCAACAAAATAATGAATCGAACCGTTGCATGAGAGCAACGGTTCTTTTTGTATAAAAATGGTATAATTAGAAAGCGAAATGGTTTGAACACTTCATTCTGTAGAGAAGGGAAATTCTTATGAATCGTAAGCGTGTATACCTGTTACTTGCGTTACTCTTCACATGCGGTGTAGCTGTTTATTTTGGAAGTCTGATGACGACGCATCCGAAACAAATCTCAGGAAACGGAAATTTGGGATTAATCTTTTTACCTGTGTTGTTGCTATTCTTTCTGCCGATTGTGTCAGGGTGGACCAACCTGATCGAAGCTGTTGACCAACGATGGTTGGCGATTGGAGTTATCGCTCTTCCCGTTTTGCTAACCAGTGGATATCGTAATCAGCAAATTGAGTTTGAAAAATATAGAACATACGTTATCGATGTTGTAATGAACCAAGAAGGAAGAGGTGATTTGGCCTATGCCAAATCGATTACAAGTGACGTTTTCTCGACGTACATGAATAATCAACTCTTCAATTTGAACACATTTTTGATGTACATTGGCTTATCCATTTGGGTCAGTATCCTTATTGTCTTATTTCAGAAGAAAAAATTGACTAATCCTAATGAATCGTTATAAAGAAAAGGGATAAGCATTGAGCTTACCCCTTTTCTTTATAATGTGACTCATTGAGTCGTTTCTTTAAATAATATTGTTTATGCTCTACTGTTGGGTGGTGCTCGATCACCCCAACGACTTCATAACCGAGTCCGATATAAAAGTCAGGTGCCTGGAAACTGAACGTGTCAAGTTGTATGAGACCGCACTGATGCTCGATGGCGCACTGTTCAATACGCTTCATCAATTTCGTTCCATATCCTTCTCCCCGAAGCTGTTCGTCCACCCATAAGAAATGAATGTGCATCGTGTACCAAAACACCGTACCAGTCACCCCACCGACAATCTGATCGTCGTCATCCCGAACGATGAAACTCACATGTTCGACGGGGTGCTTCACTTCATCCGGTAATTGAGATGCATTATATTCAATCAATCGCTGTCGAATATATTCGCGATCTTCCTGATTCCACTGTTGAACAATCTTCATCCACTCACCCTTTCCTTATTAAGAACCTGTACTTGCAAAAGCGCGCAGTCCAAACAACCAAAATCGATAGGCGATGACGAGTGAGAGGATTGCGACAAGCGGGGTTGCTAGTGCAAACATGGTGAACCCACGTCCTTCAAAGAAGTACATCGCCGGATAAAATGCCGTGAAGCCGAACGGGATAATGTACGTTAAGACGAACATGATCACCTTCGAGTAAATCGTCATCGGGTAACGGGCGAAATCACTCAAACTGAATACGGCGAACACGACGGGCAAACTGTCGATCATCCAAAACGAGAACGTCGCAAAGAACAAGTTGACTGCGATATAAATCATGCCGCTCGCGAGGACCATGACGATTAGGACTAGGATATCCATCACACTCCACGACATCCCGAGTTCGTTCGATGCGAGCCAGAGCACGCTCCCCCCAATCAAGAGTTGACCGAATCCGTCTTGCTGAACCCGCTCCGCGACGATTTGGAACAGCGGATTCACGGGACGCATGAGAATACGGTCCAAGTTTCCCGTACGAATGTACTGCCAGCCAATCGTCCAAAGGTTATCAAAAAAGATATGATGGACAGCCCGACCTAAAAACGCGATGCCATAGATAAACAAAATCTCGTAAAAGCCCCAACCGTTCAGCGATTCGATGTGTTGAAAGACAATCGACAAAAAGAAGAGGGCGGCAAATTGTTGACCGAAGACCGATAACACGCCAATCAAGAAGTCCATCCGATATTCCATCATCACTTTGAAATGATTTTTGGCATAGAGCCAATAAAGTTTCGCATATCGTTTCATCCGCCAAACACCGTCACTTTCCGAACCGCATACGCGAATAAGAGTCGTACAAATAGAAAGAAGGCCCCGACCCAAGCGACTTGAATCAAAATCGACGGCCATATACCGGATGCTTGTATGTCACCTGTATAGATGGCGACAGGTACATAGACGAGTGAGGCGAACGGTAAATACAAGCTGATTGTCTGGAACCAGTCAGGGAAGAGTGTCAGCGGGATGATTGCCCCGGACATAATCGTAATGATCGCCTCCTGTAAAACGGAAAGTCCCCATACGTTCACCGTATAAAAGGACAACACGCCGACGAGCAAATCAATCAGTGTCGCAAGTAGAATCGCGAGTACGACGCTAATTGAGAAGGCGAACACACTCTCGAGGGACGTCGGAGGGTCAACCCCGATAAACAGCATCGCAATGACGAGGAGAGGTAACGTCGATCGGAAAAATGTCGACGTTTTCGTTCCGATATCTTGAGCGAGTAACTTATCCAGTAAATGATAGGGGCGGAGCAGTTCGACGGCGACACCACCGTGTTTGATGAGGTGAGCAAGTTCACGTCCGGCACCGCCACGGAATTGATCGAGCATCGTCGCAAGTACTGCATACGTCAACATCATTGAAAGCGAGATGCCTGATACATCAGTCTTATTTTCGTAAACAGCCTGCCAAAAGAAATATAAAATAAACAGGCGCATCGTCACCGAGAACATGCTCGCCCAGTACCAAGCCGTATAGGCCATGTCGACTTTGATTTGTGAGGCGGCGAGCGCTACATATTTTTGAAGCCTCATGCGCTCACCTCAGGCTGATACAGGTTTCGGATTAATGTCTCCATTTTCGGTACGACAACGGATAAGTCTTTCACTTGATTGCAGTTCACGATTTCACGAATCAACTGTCCGCTTGAAATCTCATGGTGGTTAAATGCCAGTTGAATCGAATCTGTCTCTGAAGCGAGTTCCGTGACGAGTCCTGTCACCGATGGCGGAATGACGAATGGCGTTCCTTCGTCGAGTGTGATTTCAAGCGTGCGTTCATTGTTGAATGTCTGCTTGAGCGTCTCAATGCGGTCATCGTAAATGATTCGTCCCTCATCCAGGACGATGACTCGATCACACACTTCTTCGATATCCTGCATATCGTGTGTCGTCAAAATGACCGTCGTACCCCAAGCATCACTGATTTCCCGAATGAACGCACGAATCGTCTCTTTAATGTCAATATCGAGACCGATTGTCGGCTCATCCAAATACACGACACGAGGACGGTGCAAGAAGGCGGCTGCGAGCTCACATCGCATTTTTTGTCCGAGTGATAATTGACGGACAGGCACGTCGAGAAGTGGTTCCAGCTGGAGTTGTTCGATAAACCAGGCAACCGTTTCCTCGAACTCTGAACGCGGCACTTCATAGATTTCCCGAAGTAAGTCGAATGACTCCCGGACAGGAATATCCCAAAACAATTGTGTCCGCTGACCAAAGACCGCTCCGATTTGACGGGCGTTTTGGATTCGGTTTTCGTGTGGATCGATGCCAAAGACACGGACGGATCCGGCATCAGGACGAAGGACGCCGGCGAGCATTTTGATCGTTGTCGATTTTCCAGCACCGTTAAAGCCGATGTATCCGACGCGTTCGCCTGGAGCGATGGACAAGTCGATTCCTTTTACGGCTTCTTTGATGCGATACTTTCTTGAAAATAGGGCTTTAATGGCGCCTTTTAAGCCGGCATCACGTTCTAAAATTTGATAGTGTTTCACGAGATCGCGGACCTCGATGGCTGTCTGTGACATACGTTCCTCCTCATTCATGCAAGCGTTCTCCTTCATCAGAATAGCATGTGAATCTGGAATTTCCTACCTGTACAAAAAAAGACCGGACAATGAAGTCCGATCTTACGATGATTTCGTTTGTCTTCCATACGTCCCTAAGCGCCATAGCTTCTCAAATGGTCCGTAACGGTGATGCTTCAGCCACCACATCGAGAAGAACGCCTGGACAATCAAGATCCCGATGCTGATGAATAACCCTTCGGTCAAAGAAAGCGCCCCGTATGCCCCGAGTGCGATTACCGGTATGAAGACAATCAGTGTATGCGTCAAATAATTCGTGAGTGCCATCCGACCGAGCGCTTGAAGCGGCACGAACGTACGACCTTTACGAACGGCTACCGTGAACAGACAGACGTAAGTCGTGGCGAGTAACTTCCCGGAAATCAAGACGGCGAACAAGTTCAGCCAAAAGTATGGATACCCTTCACCATAGTGATGCCAAATGATCACGCCGAAGAATGGAAGGGCGAGGACGGCGCAAATGATGGCCGTTCGCATTAAGCCTTCTAGACGCCACGTCAGGAGTTTTCGTTCGCGTCCGATGTACAGTCCGAATAAGAATAAACTGAGAATCTCGAAGCCGACAACGAAAGAGTTGGAGAAGGCGTTAAAGATCTCAACAGAATATCGATAATCGAACCAGGCACCAAACCCTTGATTGAATACATCAGGGAACGGGATGCCGCCATAATAGCTTCCACCCATGCTCCATTCACTCAACGCGGAAGTTCCGTACAACAGAAGGATACTTCCGATCAACAAGCCCCATGCCCACGTCAGAATGGCACGGTTGCTCAACTTATAGAAAAGGGGAAGCAATAAGCCCCACATCGCGTACGTATGGAGGATATCACCTGACCAAATCGCCAAGTGCGCGAGACCGAACAAGAAGAGGATCAAAATCCGGCGTATGTAACGACTGACCGATTCGCCACGAGCGTAAGAACGCTCGAGGAAAATCGAAAAGCCGATCCCAAATAAGAGGGAGAAAATCGTATAAAATTTCGTCTGCACGAACAAGTCAAAGAGCGTGCGGACGAACAAGTCGCTCCCATAATAATCGGGACGACCGAACATCCAGTCGCTCCCGAGCATACTCGGGATATTGACGAGGAAAATGCCGCAGAGGGCAAACCCTCGGATAATGTCATACAAAATAATCCGTTCATTCGTTTGAATTGGGGTCGCCATACGACACGTCCTTTACTGAATTAAAATACTTTCGTTGTCCACGACTCACAGTTCCAGACGTCTGTGACGATATCTTCATAGAATTCTGGTTCGTGACTGATGAGGAGGACACTTCCTTTGTACTCTTTCAACGCACGCTTCAACTCTTCCTTCGCGTCGACGTCCAAGTGGTTCGTCGGCTCATCGAGTAAGAGAAGGTTTGTCTCGTTGTTGAGAAGTTTACAAAGACGAACTTTCGCTTTTTCACCACCACTGAGGACGGAAATCTTACTTTCGATGTGTTTCGTCATGAGTCCGCACTTCGCGAGCATCGCGCGTACTTGTTGTTGGTTGAGTGACGGGAACTCGCTCCAAATCTCTTCGATACATGTGTTGTTGCTCGTTGCTGCTTCTTGTTCGAAGTAACCCATTTCGAGGAACTCACCACGTTCGACGGTTCCTTCAAGCGGATTGATCAATCCGAGCAAGCTCTTTAAGAGCGTCGTCTTCCCGATTCCGTTCGCTCCGACGAGGGCAATCTTTTGACCGCGCTCCATCTGAAGGTCGAGCGGACGTGAGAGTGGCTCGTCGTATCCGATGACGAGACCTTTCGCACCAAAGATGAGGCGCCCCGATGTACGTGCCTGCAAGAAGCGGAATTCTGGTTTCGGACGTTCCGCACTCAATTCGATGACATCCATCTTATCGAGTTTCTTCTGACGTGACATCGCCATGTTTCGTGTCGACACACGCGCCTTGTTTCGGGCAACGAAGTCTTTCAAATCCGCGATTTCGGCTTGCTGACGCTTATAGGCGGCTTCAAGTTGCGAACGCTTCATCTCGTACACTTCCATGAACTTGTCATAGTCCCCGACGTAGCGGTTCAACTCTTGGTTTTCCATATGGTAGACCAAGTTGATGACGCTATTTAAGAACGGGATATCGTGTGAGATCAAAATGAAGGCATTGTCATAGTTTTGGAGGTAACGTTTCAACCACTCGATATGCACTTCATCCAAATAGTTGGTCGGCTCATCGAGGAGCAAGATATCTGGCTTCTCGAGAAGCAACTTCGCAAGCAATACTTTCGTACGTTGCCCACCTGACAAATCCGTGACGTCCCGGTCGAGACCGACATCTAAAATACCGAGACCGCGTGCGACTTCTTCTACTTTCGCATCGATGATATAAAAGTCGTTCGAGTCGAGCGTCTCTTGAAGTTCACCGACTTCGGCGAGCATGTCTTCCATCTGTTCAGGTGTCGCGTCACCCATCTCCATGTAAAGTTCGCCGATGCGCGTCTCCATGTCGATCAAGTATTGGAAAGCACCTTTTAATACGTCACGAATTGTCATCCCGCGTTCGAGCACCGCATGTTGATCGAGGTAACCGACACGGACATTTTTCGCCCATTCGATTTTCCCTTCATCCGGTTGCAGTTTGCGTGTGATGATGTTCATGAACGTCGATTTTCCTTCACCGTTCGCTCCGACGAGACCGATGTGTTCCCCTTTTAAGAGGCGGAAAGAGACATCGTTCAAAATAGCGCGGTCACCAAAGCCATGGCTCAAGTTTTGTACCGTTAATATACTCATAATTCGTTTTCGTTCCTTTCAAAGTAAACTACCCGATATTGTAGCATGAATCTAATCAAATTAGTACGCCAGTCCGACTGACTCCCGTACATGTTCATTCTCTTCGATGGCGTGAAGCATGAACTGGGCGACATCTGCTCGTGAGATGTGTTTCCCGTTATCCGGTACCTCGTCGATGGCCATACGATACGTCGAGGTGCGAGGACCGTCCGTCAATTGCATCGGTCGTACAATCGTATAATCGAATGACGAGTTGCGCCATAAGTCCACGGCTGCCCGATGGTCACGTAGCGGTTTCCGGAGCATGAACGTAATGGCTTTCCCAGCAAGTCCCGGGATCTCATTGTCGATTCCCGCTGAGGCCAAATAGACGACGCGAGAGATGCCGTTCGTCTTCATCGCAGGGACGAGCTTGTCCGTGACACTCGCTAAAAAGTCCGGATCGCTCAAATCCGTTCCGAGACAGCTGATGACCGCATCATGACCGTGCATCGCTTCTGTTAACGCATCGATGTCATATAAGTCGCCTTCGATGATTTCAAGTTGTGGGGTCCGAATCAACTTTTTCTGTTCACGTACGAACGCGGTGACGTCATGACCGTGCTCGATGGCTTGGTCGATGAATTGATGTCCGGTCCGACCGGTTGCGCCTAATACGAATAACTTCATAAGGGCAAAGCTCCTCTCTCATATCCAATACATACAGTATACAGCAGTTTCAGAAAAATCGAACATTTCGCCGTTTGATTGCAACCTATTGCATTTCTCGTCAGCTCGTCTACAATAAAGTTTATCTTATATAAATAGATTCGCACTCGTATATCAGCGGAAATATGGTCCGCAAGTCTCTACCGAACTACCGTAAATGGTTCGACTACGGGTGGCGCTTGTCGTATGCTATCGTTGATTTCCATGCGGTTCGTTGCCTCCCGATGAGGGGTGACGAATCGCATTTTTTAATGGAGGGAACAACAATGAAGCAGTTAGAAGACAAAATCCGTGAAGAGGGTCGGGCCTTATCCGATCAAGTGTTGAAAGTTGACGCTTTCTTGAATCATCAAGTCGACCCAGTACTCATGCAAGCCATCGGAAAAGAGTTCGCAGAACGTTTCAAAGACGCCAACATCGACCGAATCGTCACACTCGAATCGAGTGGGATTGCGCCAGCGATGATGACAGCGCTTGAGATGGGCATCCCGTTCGTATTCGCGCGTAAACGGAAATCGCTGACGCTCCAAGATGATCTCGTCGAGGGAGACGTGTATTCGTTCACCAAGCAGGAGACGAACCGCATCAGCTTGAGCCGACGCTTCGTCTTACCAGGCGAACGCGTTCTCGTCATCGATGACTTCCTCGCGAACGGGGAAGCGGCGCTCGGACTGACACAACTCGTCGAAGCGGCAGGTGCAGAAGTTTCAGGTGTTGGCATCGTCATCGAAAAATCGTTCCAACCAGGGCGCGATAAACTGATTGAGCGTGGTTATCGCGTCGAATCGTTAGCGCGCGTCGCGAAATTAGAGAAAGACCACATCTCATTCGTGGAGGTCGTTCGATGAATACATTTAAGACGGCAAGTCTCGGATTTCAGCATCTGCTCGCCATGTACACGGGAGCAGCCATCGTCCCGCTCATCGTCGGTGGTGCCATCGGGCTTGGTCCAACCGAGCTCGCTTATCTCGTCGCAATTGATTTATTCATGTGTGGGGTGGCGACGCTTTTACAAGTATGGACGACACGCTTCACGGGTGTCGGATTGCCGGTCGTCCTCGGATGTACGTTCACGGCGGTCGGTCCGATGATCGCCATCGGAAGCGCAAATGGGATTACGGCCATTTATGGCGCTTTGATTGCCAGTGGGCTCATCGTCATCCTCATTTCTGGATTTGTCGGGAAGCTCGCACGTTTCTTCCCGCCGGTCGTTCTCGGTTCGGTCGTGACGATCATTGGTCTCTCACTGATTCCGGTCGCTATCAATGACATCGGTGGCGGGATGCCAGGTGAGCCTGGATTCGCATCGATACAGAATCTCGGATTAGGTGGTTTGACGATTTTACTCATTCTCATCTTGAACCGTGTTGGTACTGTCTTCACACGCGCCGCTGCTGTCCTCTTTGCCGTACTCATCGGAACAGGGGTTGCTGCTTCGCTCGGTCTCGTGGACTTCAGTCCTGTACGTGAAGCGGGTTGGTTCCAAATGGTTCAACCGTTCTACTTTGGGATGCCGACATTTGATGTGTCCGCGATCCTCGTCATGACGCTCGTCGCCATTATTTCGATGATTGAATCGACCGGTGTATTCTTGGCGCTCAGCGATATCACGAAAAAGCCGATTGGTGCGAACGAATTGACGAAAGGGTATCGTGCGGAAGGTGTCGCAACGATTCTCGGAGGGATTTTCAACAGCTTCCCTTACACGACGTTTAGTCAAAATGTCGGACTTGTTCAATTGTCAGGTGTGAAATCGCGCCGTGTCATCTTCTGGACAGGTGGGTTACTCATCTTGCTCGGATTCCTTCCGAAAGTCGCCACATTCACGACATTGATTCCAAAGCCTGTGTTAGGTGGAGCGATGCTCGTCATGTTCGGAACGGTCGCCGCTTCCGGCATTCGAATTCTGAGTCAGGTCGATTTTTCGAAAAACGAGAATTTGATTACGATCGCACTCTCGATTGGTGTCGGACTCGGCATCACCGCTAACCCGGCGATTGTCGCCAACATGCCGGAATGGCTTCAATTGTTCACAGATAGTGCCATCGTGGCAGGTTCGTTCACAGCGCTCCTGTTGAACGGATTTTTCCGTATGATGGACCGCTTCCGTCCCGCGACGATTATTGCCGAAGAACGACAAGTCAGCTAGACTGAAGGAAATAGTAGTCTAGGAGGAGTCACGAATGGGGAAAACTGCACTTGTCGTAGGCGCGACCGGCTTGATTGGTCGCGAATTGGTGGAACAGTTGTTAGAGAGTGACCGTTATGAGTCGGTCTGGATTGTCGTCCGTCGCTCGAAGCGATGGAGTCATCCGAAACTACACGAGGTCGTCGGATTCGAGGAGATGGATGCGGCACTTCCACACATCGATGACGTGTATTGTGCACTCGGCACAACGATTGCGGTCGCTGGTTCACAAGAAGCGTTCAAACAAGTCGATTTAGAGCTGCCGCTTGAAGTCGCTCGTATCGCCAAGGCACATGGTGCGACACGCTATGCGGTCGTATCGGCACAAGGCGCATCGTTACGTTCTTCTTTCTTTTACAACCGGGTAAAAGGGGAGCTTGAAAACGGATTGCGCATCTTCAACTTCCATCATCTCATTATCGCGCGTCCTTCGTTGTTACTCGGCGAGCGTGATTCATTCCGACTCGGGGAAAAAGCGGCTGAGGTCATCACTCGCCCGTTCCAGTCGCTGTTGGTGGAAAAGGCACCAGAAGTCGCACCGATTCAAGCGCTGCATGTCGCACGTGCGTTGATCATGGCGTCTGAAGAAGGCGAAGGAATCGAAGTGTTGACGTCAGGGATGATGCAAAGGATGAGCCGATGAATCCATTGACGAAGAAACGAACGAAAGCGGTCTTAATTGACAGTGTCATCGCAGGGCTCGTCAGTTATGGCGTGGAGCAACTCGTGCGAAAGAAAGTGAAGAGCGAGTTCGTGCATGCGGTCGTCACACCGACACTGCTCACATACGCGATGGAAGCTTGCCAAATGAGTCGAGGCGGACAAACCATTGGCTATAAGTTGATGGGACTCGAGTTGAAAAATGATGACGACACCGCTGTCACGGCGAAACAGGCGCTACAGCGTGCTCTTTACCGTGATACGTTGTCAGGGGTGCGATACTGGAAAGATCGTGCGCATTTTGAACAAGAAGAAGGCGCCGTGTTACCGCACGATGCCCATTATCATATGCATGTACGTGAAAAGAACTGACCGTTATTATGGTCAGTTCTTTTTTCAATCCTTGATTTTACTTAAGATAGCTGTCGTCAAAGCGACGATCGTTCCGAGGACGAGTCCGTTTGAGAAGACGGTCGCAAGGAGCGGCGGCAAATCATTCATCGAACCAGGTGGCAAGAGCATCGCCCCGGCACCGATGACGAGCGGGAGCCCGACCGTAAGAGAAGCCGTCGATTGTTTTAATTCGAAGGCAGCCTCATTGATTCCGATGATGATCATCGTTGCGATAAGTGGTGTCACGATCGCATAGCCGACAGCAGCCGGGATGCTCGCAATCAACGAGACGAATGGTCCGATGAGTGCTAATCCCATCATGAGGGCGTGGGCAATCAAATGAGGGGCGCGCTGGACACTCTCCGTCGAAGAGAGGAATCCGGCCGTTCCGGAGATGGCGACAGGACCTGGTGTTCCGAAGAGACCGGCCACGATTTGACTGACCCCACTGGCGACACCAGACGCGGGAACGTTACCTTTCACTTCTCGTTTTTCACGAGAGCTGACAATGCGTTCGATTAACTTGATGTTCGCGAGGACGTTCGTCATGAGAAGCAAAGTGATGACGAAAGCCGTCGGCAACAAGTTCCAATCCCATACCCAGTTTCCGAAGGGAAGAAGTTCCGGTACGAGGAAGAACGATTCCGAGCGGACGATTGGATTTCCGAGGTCGAGCAAGTGGAATAAACCGAACCCGACGAAAAGCGTCATGACGAGTCCGTACTGTTTAAATCGACTTTGCTCGAGCGTGAGTGCGAACAAGACGAGACCAGCCGTCGCGACGGCCTGGACGATATTGATTCCGTCTTCCGTCACCCCGAAGCCACCTTTAATGACGGCCCCTGATAATTGAAGGACGAGCAAAATCATATAGACGCCGAGTACTTGAGGTGTAAACAGCGCAAGCATGCGTCTTAAGATACCGGTGACGGTCAGCAACACGCCAAGGATTCCGCTTAAGAACAACATAAATCCAAGTGCCTGCAACGTCTCTTGTTGACTTCCGTATAAGGCGGGTCCGATGGATGCGTATAAGGTGAAGACGCCCCACCAAATGCCGGCGGGTCCTTCAAGTATCGGGAGGCGATGTCCGAGCAACGTCTGGATGATGCTAAAGAGTGCGAAGATGAAGAGTGAGCGGGATATGAAGGTCATCGTCTCATCTGGCGAAAGTTCAAACAAGGCGGCGATGGAGAGTGGTGGTACAATATTTGTAGCTAAAATAAAAATAAACCACTGAATCGTCGTGGTTACATTACTTCTGGTCATGGTGTCCCCCTGATCATGCTTTTTCTTATTAGTGTAACGTTATGAGGAAGTGGATGCAAATGGAGGCTATATAATGAAGAAATTCTTCAAATGGACCGCACTCTCAATCGTAGGATTGCTTGTTGTCGCGATAGCAGGCTTTTTGATTTGGACACAGTTCACGTATGAACCGACCGATGAAGCGACACAGTATGCCGAAGAGGGGAAAGTGGTCGACAACCGTCTCGAGTTTGGAGATCCGACGAGTGAGGTCGGTGTCATTCTTTATCCAGGGGCGAAAGTCGAGAAAGAGGCGTATGCCTATTACGGAACTCGATTAGCGGAAGAGGGTGTCTTTGTCGCCATTCCGTCGCTTCGTCTCAATTTAGGTATTTTAGATATCGATGCGGCAGCTCCAATCATCGAGGCACATCCGGAGATTGAACGCTGGATCGTGGCCGGTCATTCACTCGGAGGTTCTGCGGCATCGGGGTATGCACTGGAGCATCAAGAATTGGTAGAGGGTGTCATTTTCCTCGCTTCGTATCCAATCAGTTCGATGGTCGATAGTGATTTACGCGTGCTATCGATTTCAGGTGAATTGGATGGATTGGCTGTCCCAGAAGACATCGAGGCAAGCCGAAGCGACCTCCCTGAAGATAGCCAATTCGTACAAGTTGAAGGCGGGAATCATGCGAACTTCGGAATGTATGGTCCACAAAAAGGAGATCAGGAAAGTCCGCTCACATCAAAAGAACAATTGGACGAAGTCCTATCAGCGATTCTCGAATGGTTATAAAGAACGTGCGCACCTGCATCGAGGTGCGCACGTTTTAGCGTTGGTCGAGCGAATAACTGACTGCGGTCAATCCGGCTGTGACGAGGGCGACTAAGCCACCGACGAGGGCGAGCGTCATGATGGGGCTCGTCGCATAGACGACACCACCGAGAGCGGAACCAAGTCCAATTCCGACGTTACTCGCTACGGGCATAAGTGACGAGGCGAGACCTTTGGCGTTCGGGTTGAACTTCTCTGCCAAATCAATCAAATAAATTTGAGTCGATGTCGTCAATAAAATCGCCATGAACGACATGAGCGCAATATTGAGAAGACCGAGCGTCACATTCGATGTCGTCACGAATAGCGCGGCCAAAACGAACGCCTGGACGAGAAAGACGAACCGTAATCGTCCGATTGGATTGTGACTAGCAATCTTTCCGGCAGCGATGTTACTGAAAATCGAAATGAATCCGTAGGCGAATAAAATCGGACTGACCCAAGCGACCGGTACACCGAGTACATCTTTTAAAATCGGCACGAGATACGTATACACGACATACGTTGCCCCGAAACCGAACGCTGGAATCAGGAATGCGATCAAGATGCGCGGATTCGTCAGCAATGTCAATTGTTCGCGAAGTGATGCTTTTTCTTGAGACAATTGATTCGGCAAGACGCGGTATATGGCAATCCAGGCAACTGCACCGAGTGCAGTCGTTAACCAAAACGTGGATTCCCAACCTGCTTGTTGTCCGATAAATGTCCCGATCGGAACGCCGAACACGTTCGCCATCGTGAATCCACCAAAAATAAAGGATACGGCGACCCCACGCTTTGTCGGTGGGACACTCTCGCTGGCGACAAGCATGGCAAGTGAAATCAAGACACCTGTGACGACGGCCGTCAACATGCGCAAGACGAGTAACCACTCATACATCGGTGCCAGGCTGCTCAACAAGTTCAGGACAGTGAACAGGATGGTCAGGCCAAGCATCAATTTGCGTTTAGGAAGATGGCTCGTCAAAGACATTGTGATTGGTGTGCCGACGGCAAAGCTGATGGCGAATGCCGATACGAGACTCCCGGCCGTCGCAATCGAGATGGATAACCCGTTTGCGATATCGGGCAAAATCCCGACGATGACAAATTCACTCGTTCCGAGAACGAAGGTTAATAAGGATAAGGATAAAACTAAAGTCCAGTCGCTTCGACTGAGCGAGCTTGTCTTCATATTCAAACACTTCTTTCTATCTCATTCATTAGTAGTTAGACATCAGTCTTCTATCACGTTACAAGATTTTCTCCAAAAGAAAAACCCTTTTCTCCCAAGTAAGGAGAAAAAGGCGAATTAGCGCCAAAACACAGTGGCTTCAACACCGGCGTGGTCGGAGACAATCGGTCCGTTCTCACCATCAAAGACGACCGCATGGCGGGAAACGTGAATCGGGGCATTCGTTAACATCAAATCAATGCGAAGTGATTTTTTGTTTTCGTCCCACCCGGCGATTTTTCCTTGTACCGTCGCATCGCCTTCCCGTTCTGTTGCGAGATGGAACAAATCTTGGAGTCCATTCTCCATCAAGTAATCATATCCTTCTCCTCGAATGAAGGCATCGTTATTGAAGTCGCCAAGTAGAAGGGCATGGTCGTCATGTTCGACGCGACGAATCAGTTCATCGAGTTGGTGTTTCACCGGCTCCTCTTCATCATGCCACCATCCGAGATGACACGAGTAAATGGTCGTTGGAGCATCTGCGCCTGCAATTACGGCTTTGACGATTTTACGAGACTTGTAGTTGTCTGGGTCCGTCGTCTTCGATACAAAGAACGATTCTGTTGATAGGAACGGTGTGCGCGACAGGATGGCGACGCCTTCCTCATAAATATCGTATCCATAATGGGCAAAGTCCCATGTCATATGATAGTGGACGTCCAACTCTTTTAAGCGCTCGACGAGGACGTGGGCAAAGTTGTTCTCACGGATGTTCCCGTAGATCAGGGGGGCCTCTTTATGTTGATTGACTTCTTGAAGCGCGATGAGGTCGTATTCTTCACTCGCGATGCGTTCGACGATGGCGTCAATCTTTTCTTGTTGACGGTCTTCTAACCAGGCGTGACAATTGAGCGTTAAAATATTCACGATAGTCCTCCTTTAGAAAAAAGGCCAACTCTTGAGCGAGTTGGCCAGTAGATTATGCACCGATGACGTCTTGAATGTCTGATTTCAATACGTCGGCTTTCGGGCCATAGATGGCTTGGACTCCACGGTCTTTCACGATGAGACCCATGGCGCCGTTTTTCTTCCATTCTTGTTCGTCAGAGACGAGTGTAACGTCTTTGACGGTCACACGAAGACGAGTCATACATGCATCGACATCTTCAATGTTTTCTTCCCCACCGAGAAGGGCGATAATCCCCATGACTTGTTCGTTACCTGCCACAGATGACTTCTCTGTCGTCTCTTCCATGTAGTTCCCGTTACGTCCCGGTGTCGGCAAGTTCATCTTCTTGATAAAGAAGTTGAATACACCGAAGTTGAGGAAGAAGAATGCTACAGAGACGAGAACGAAGTTGATCAAGTCTTGAAGAAGTCCCGCTTTGACGATCATCGGGATGCGCGTCAAGAGTTCGATCGCACCGAAGGCATGAATGCGCAAATCGATGATATCTGCCAATGCGAAGGCAGCACCGGCCATAAGCGCGTAGACGACGTAAAGGACTGGCGCGACGAACATGAACATGAACTCGATTGGTTCTGTGACACCTGTCAAGAAGACGGCGAGTCCGGCTGACAAGAACATCGGCTTGTATTGTGCTTTCTTCTCAGCGTCGACGTTACGGTACATCGCATATGCGGCACCAATCAAAGCAGCGAATGACAAGATGACTTGACCGACTTTGAAGCGGGCCGGAACGACATCAGCAAGTAGAGCGTTGTATGCAGCTGTGTCACCAGCGGCACGCAAGTTGACGAGGTCTGTTACCCATGCCAACCAGAGCGGGTCTTGACCGGCAACGACCGAACCAGCTGTCGCACCTGTTAAAATCGTGTACGTTCCGCCAAGTTCCGTGTAGTTCATTGGTACTGTGAGCATGTGGTGTAAACCGAACGGCAAGAGAAGACGTTCGAGTGCACCGTAAACAAATGGAGCAAGGACTGGAGCCGTGTTGCGTGATGTGGCAATCCACTCACCAAAACTGTTGAGTGCCCCTTGGATTGTTGGCCATACAATCGATAGAACGATGGCAGCAACGACCGAACCAAGGATGACAACGAATGGTACGAAGCGCTTCCCGTTAAAGAACGAGAGGGCGTTCGGCAATTTATTGAAGTTGTAGAAACGGTTGTATAGCGCACCACCGAGAAAACCGGCGATGATTCCGACGAACACACCCATGTTGAGGGCAGGTGAACCAAGTACAGATGTGAAGTAGTCTGAGACGACAAGATTTGCACCAAAGAGTGACTCGATTGTCGCTTCTGGGTCCTGAAGCATAGCGCCGTTGACACCGAAGATGGCACCTGTGACACGGTTGATCAAGATGAAAGCGAGGAGTGCGGCGAACGCACCACCTGCACGATCTTTAGCCCACGAACCACCAATCGCGACTGCGAAGAGGATATGTAAGTTGACGATGATCCCCCAACCTAAATCTTCAATGATACGAGCTGTTGTTAATAGAATACCGACGTCTCCGGCTGACATTCCAATCAATTTTCCGATGGAAATCATCAAACCGGCGGCTGGCATGACGGCGATGACGACCATCAAGGCCTTACCGAGTTTTTGCCAGAAATCGAATGAGATCAATTGTTTCATACTATACGCTTCCTTCCTGTGAGGGAGTTTTATCTATTTTTGTTTGCCAATAGTGCAATCGCTTGCATAAATGATTGTAATCGATTGCATAAATTCGTGCAACCGTTTTCGCTATTTTCATTTGTTTTCATTTTTTGAAGTGTAAATGGTAGATGTCGGGCGAACTTGTCAGTCGAATCGAATCTAGCTACAATATGATAGGTTGAAGGGAGCGAGAAAGATGGGTTGGAGACAGACCACATCTGCTTTGACGAAGGACGAGCAGATTGAATTAAAAGAAGAGTTATTGCGGAAAGGTGTATTGCAGGAGGATGATCTTCCTCTCTATGAGATGCTCATGCCGGATCGCATCAAACGGATGTATGAAGTATTGAATACACGAACGAACCATATCACGATTTTGACGGAAGGTGTGGACGATCCGCATAACCAATCTGCCGTGTTGCGTTCAGCAGATGCGTTCGGGGTGCAAACGTTACATGTCGTCGAAGGACGGGCGAAGTTCAAACCGAACTCGATTATCGCCAAAAGCGCCGATCGCTGGGTGGACGTCGTCGAGCACGGGTCGATTGAAGAAGCGATTGACGCTTTAAAGGAAAATGGCTATCAAGTATATGCGACGGCGTTGAGTGAGGAAGCGATTCCGCTCGAAGAAGTAGATGTGTCAAAGCCGACGGTTCTTCTATTCGGGAATGAACATAGCGGTGTCTCGGAAGCGGCGCTCAACAAGGCCGACGGGAATTTTGTCATTCCGATGCAAGGATACGTTCAAAGTTTGAACATCTCCGTGGCGGCTGCGATTTCTTTGTATGACGTCACGACACGGTCACGTCATATCGTGACGGATGGCTATGAGCTTCCTGTCGAGGATCAGGCACGCATCTTTAAAGATTGGATGGTCAAGAGCTTACCGAAACGTACGCTTGGACTATATAAACAAAAAGGTGTCACGGCTTTTGAACGGGAGACAGGAAATTCAGAATGAACGGCGAAATGAACAGACGTACGGAATCTTTGTCCAGAAACTGAAAGGGGATGGCACGATGAGTACGACGAGTTCATTTATCGTAAAAGATGTGACGAACAACTTTAAGGATTTTGAAGAGGACTTTTTCCGACTGTATCGTACGTTATATGGCGACCTCGATCAGTTGCGCTTTAAAGAGCGCCTGTATCGACACGCCAATCCATTAGTGCTCTTAGCATTCTCAGAAGAGCAACTGGTCGGCTTTAAAATCGGTTATGAGGCAGAGCCTTATCGGTTTTATAGCTGGGCGGGCGGCGTACACCCAGACTTTCAAAAGCATGGTATTGGTCGCAAGCTGATGGACACGCAACTTGAGTGGGTCGAAGCGCAAGGTTTTCATTCGATTCGTACGAAAGCGCGGAATACGAACAAAGGGGTCATCATCTTGAACCTCCTTTGCGGATATGACATCATGGGCGCCTACACCGAAGACGGCGAGCCACGTATCATGATGGAGAAACAATTGAACAGTTGAATGGATGCCGCGGTCGAATGATCGCGGTTTTTTGATGAAACCGATTCGACTGAATGAACGTACATAAAGAAAAAGGGGGAATTTGAAATGACAGTGTTTGGATTTGGCGGAGATCCGTTTAGTGACTCCATGGGGGACTCATTCTTTACCGGGATTGTATCGATATTTCCTATCGTGTTCATGGTTATTTTTGGTCTGATTATTTTTGCGTTCCTTAAAACGATTTTTCATCATTCCAAAACGTCGAGCACGTTGAAAGACTTACAACAATTCGCCTCGCAGCTCGCCGATGACCCGAACGATGACACGGCTGAGCGATTGGCAGACTACTTACGGGGTGTCGACTCTTTCTCGATTGAACGGACACGGATGGAACCGTTCCGTGTCGCACTCGGGTGCTATCAATTGGTGATGGAGTCAAGATCCGTTCGCGAGGAGACGAAAGAGCGGCTCGATCGTCAATACAAGCGTCTCGGCATTTTGGACGGGGAAAAATTTGCCGATGAGGCTCCACCACGTCACCGTTCTTCTTCATCGAACCATCATGATATCCACCACAATCACCATGACCATATGTAAAAAGCGAAGGGACTCCTTCGCTTTTTACATATATCGTGAAGCATCAAAGTCGATATCGGTCTGGTAGCGGACGGTCTGGATGGCACTTTCGATTCGAATGGCTCGTTTTTTAATATCGCGCGCTTTCAAGCGATATAGCTCCGGGTCATATAAGGCGTGTTTGATCACGGAAACCCCGTGCACGTATTCCTTTTTCGGACGTAATGACAATTTCTCATAAAGACGTGCTTGGACACGTAACTGAATGGCGAGTTCGATTGCCTCTACGAGCGGGAGCGGACCGTCATGCGTTTCAACGACGGCTTGGACATTCGCTTCTTGAATGAGACGGTCGAGCTGGCGTAAGTCCAGACGAATGTGCTCCAGTTCCATCTCGATATCTTGAAGGGAGCGGGACTGAATCGTCGGAATGGAATCATTCACTTCGAGCGAGATGAATGCCACGTGCTCAATCTCTTCGGTCAATGTATCGATTTGCTCATGGAGCAACTGTTTTAATGTTAGGGCATCTGCAAGGTTCATATCGATTTCCTCCTTCTGCTTTCTCTAACCGTACCACATCGGGATGGCTGAAAAAAGATGGATGACATCTCGGATTGCGGGAATAAAACCAAATAGGAAGGAGGGAGGACGATGAAAAAATGGAAGGTACAGTGGATGATTGCACTCGTCCTACTCCTGTTCGGGACAGCGACGTTCCTTTATCAATGGATTGATATAAGTCCAGGGGACATCCGCGACTATATCATCCAATTCGGTTGGTTGGCCCCTTTAATGTATATCCTCTTGTTCACTGTTCGTCCACTCATCTTGTTTCCGACGTCCGTCTTATCGGTCGCCGGCGGTTTGGCGTTTGGGATGTTACCGGGTGTCGTCTATACCGTCATCGGGGCGACACTGAGTGCTCTCGTCGCTTATTATGTGGCCATCTATTTCGGCGACCGTTTCTTGCATCACTTCGAATCGAAGAACTATGAAGCCATTCAGCACAAAATTGAAGAGGACGGGTTCTTTTATGTACTCATCTTACGTCTCATCCCGCTCGTCAATTTCGATCTGGTCAGCTATGCTTCTGGTTTGGCAAAAGTAAAAGTACCAGCGTATCTATTTGCGACCGTCGTTGGTATGATTCCTGGGGCGTTCGCGAACAACTTTCTCGGAAGCAGCATCGCGAGCGGAGATTGGACGCTGATTGCATTGGCGTTCGGGATCATGCTCGTATTGACGCTCATCGCGACCGTGTTCCGTGAACCGATCAAGCGACAGATCCATCGCTATCAAAAAAAGTAGGCGACTCCAATGGAGCGCCTACTTTTTAATTAACGGTTGTCGACCGTCTCTGGATAGAGGTCATGGTTGAACAGACGATGTTCTGCCATCTTCTCATACTTTGAGCCAGGCTTTCCGTAATTGTAGTACGGATCAATCGAGATGCCGCCACGTGGTGTGAATTTGCCCCACACTTCGAGATAGCGTGGCTCCATCAATTTGACGAGGTCCTTCCCGATGACGTTGATGCAGTTCTCATGGAAGTCACCGTGGTTACGGAAACTGAACAAGTACAACTTCAACGATTTCGACTCAACGAGTTTCTCATCCGGGATATACGAGATGTAGATTGTCGCAAAGTCGGGTTGGTTTGTGATTGGGCACAGGGACGTGAATTCCGGCGCATTGAATTTGACGAAGTAGTCGTTCTCCGGGTGACGGTTCGGGAACGCCTCGAGGACGTCAGGTGTGTATTCAAAAATATAAGGGACGCTCTTCTGTCCGAGGAGCGAGAGGTCTTGTAAGTCTTCTGGTCTCATGTTTATTCTCCTTAGACGCCACGTTCGTTGGCGTACAGTAATGTGTGTAGTTGTGGTAGGACGCGGACGCTTTGCCATGAAGGGTCGCGTGCGACGTCTTCCCACAATTGTTTCAAACGACGGAGCTGGGCATCGGTGATATCACCGTCAGCACCTGGCTCTGGGTTACCGGCAGATAAATACATGACGTCCGGTGCATAGCGTTGTTGTACTTCTTTCGCGTAAGCGAGGTCCACTTCATCAAAGACAGCGACTTTGAATGTCGTCTGCTCCGGGCGCAGCCGTTCGACGATGGCGTCGAGTTGTTCCCAGTTTGTCTTCATGCCAGATGAAGGAGGCTTCGGGCTGAGGGTCACGTCATCGATCTGTGTGAGCCACTCTTGATAGCGGCTACCTTGCGTCTCGACAGCGAGTGTGACGCCACGCTCTTTCAATTTCACGACGAGGTTCTCCATGGCCGCGATGAGGAGCGGGTTTCCACCCGATATGGTGACGTAATCGTACGCACCGAGTGCGTCAAGGCGATCGATGACCTCGTCCGCCGTCAGCATGTCCGGTTTTTCTGAACCGTCCCAAGTGAATGCTGAATCGCACCACGAACAGCGATAATCGCAACCGGCGGTCCGGACGAACATCGTCTTCTGTCCAATGGCACGTCCTTCTCCTTGGAAGGTCGGTCCGAACACTTCTAGAACAGGGATTTTCACGATTCCACCAACCATTCACGGCGGAACTCTGCGTATGACGTCGGCGTTTCGTATAGGCGCACGAATTCAACGCGGACGTCTCGTTCATTTGGCAGGTGTGTCGCCAGTTGTTCGAAAATCCAATAGCACATGTTTTCTGCAGTTGTATTCATATAAGGGAGTGACTCGTTCAAATAGCGATGGTCGAGATATGGCTCAAGCTCTTCTTTGAAGATTTTTTTCAAGTCACCAAAGTCGAGCGTCATCCCGCGATTATCGAGAAAACCGCTGACACCCATCTGGAGCTTATACGTGTGACCATGAAGGGCACGACATTTGCCATCATAATCAAATAAGTGGTGTGCCGCGTCGAATGTCACTTCTTTGACGATTTGAACACGATGCGGGCAGTAGATGAGCGACCCTTCTTGTTTCGATTCGACACTGGTCGGGGCAAGGAATGGAGCATGTTTCATACGCGCACCTCCTCGTAAGATGTGAGTCCGTTTTGGCGAAGCTTACACGCCGGACATTCTCCACAACCTGAACCGATGACACCGTTGTAACAAGTGAGCGTACGTTCTTTGACGTAGTCGAAGGCACCCAGCTCGTCGGCGAGTGCCCACGTCTCTTTTTTATCGAGCCACATGAGCGGTGTGTCGATGACGAATGGATAATCCATCGCTAAATTAAGTGTCACGTTGAGTGATTTAATGAATTGGTCTCGGCAATCCGGGTAACCTGAAAAGTCCGTTTCACATACACCGGTCACGATGTGATGCATACCGAGTTGTTTGGCCATGACGGCCGCAAATGATAAGAATAGATGGTTGCGTCCATCGACGAACGTGTTTGGAACGTCCGCATTGTCGATGTCGAGATCGTGTCTCGTGAGCGCATTTGATGTGAGTTGTCCGAGTAGGGACAAGTCGAGGATGTGGTGTGGGACATCAAGTTCTGCCGCGATTTCTTTTGCGACCTCGATTTCCGCATCATGGCGTTGACCATATGCGAACGTCACCGCCTCCACATGAGAGAATTGTTGTTTTGCCCAAAATAGGCAAGTGGTTGAATCTTGGCCACCACTGAAGACGACCAATGCTTTTTCGTGTTGCATGAAGCACACTTCCTTTTCGCTAGTTTTGATGTCGGAGGAGGTTACGAACTCCGGAGGTCACCCTCAAGCATATAATTTATCATAAAAAGACGTTTGACAGGGAGAAAGGAAGCGAGTATAGTAAAAAACATCACTTACACGCTTTTGTGCATAAAAGCGTTTAAGCGGTTAGGTGGAATAACGAATAATTAGGATATAACGAAAGGAGGGGACGTCGATGCAGATGAAAGGAAAAGAAGCTGTATTCGTCGTGTTGATGAGCGGGATCACCTTGCTCGCACTGATGTTTTTGGCCAAAGCGACGCCGCATATGGCGATTTTTGGCACAATGGTAATAGTAGGTGGATACGCGTATTATCGTTCACGCGACTTCAAACAGATTGAAACGGCGATGATCAACGGGATTCGTGAAGCGATCATGCCGGTGTTGATTCTCTTGTTGATCGGGATGCTCATCGGAGTATGGCAAATGTCCGGGACGGTCGCGACGATCCTCTCCATCGGTTTAAATACAATTTCCGCTGAATGGTTCTTACCGAGTGTCTTATTGATTACGATGATCGTCTCGACATTCACAGGAAGTGCGTTTACTACAGTCGGAACGGTCGGTGTCGCCTTGTTCGGAATCGGGACGGCACTAGGCATCTCGCCAGCTCTCGCTGCAGGTGCCATCGTGTCGGGTGCGCTCTTCGGAGACAAGATGAGCCCGTTGTCAGATACGACAAACTTTGCTCCGGCAGTGGCGGGTGTAAAATTATTTGACCACATTCGCTTCATGATGGGGACGACGATTCCAGCGTTCATCATCACGTTAATTTTATTCACGTTCCTCGGACGTAGCGGTCAAACTGCCGACACGACTCAAATCGCAGAGGCGCAAGCCGCGCTCAGCGGACGTTTCGACCTCTCGTGGCTCACGTTGATTGCTCCTGTCCTTGTCGCAGTGCTTGCGTTCCGTCGGATGCCGGTCTTGCCGACGATGCTTGTTGGGATGTTCGCAGGTGTATTGACGGCTGGATTCGTTCAAGGCAACTGGAGCATCTCGAACTGGCTAGGTGTCATGCAGTCTGGATTCAAGTCAGGTGTCGAGAATGAGACGATTGCGACGGTACTCGATCGTGGTGGTCTCGAATCGATGCTTTGGTCGGTCAGCCTCGTCTTGATCGCTCTTGCATTCGGTGGCCTGTTACGTGAACTCGGTGTGTTCCAAGCGATCGTTGAATCGTTGCTCGAGCGCTTGAAGTCACCAGGAAGTTCGGTTCTATCGGTCGTCCTCAGCTCGATCGGTGTCAACTTGCTCGCAGGGGAACAGTACTTGTCGATTCTCTTGCCAGGACAGGCGTTCAAACAAGGGTTCATCGATCGTGGGATCGACCCACGCTACTTGTCACGTGCGCTTGAGGATGGCGGGACTGTGATCAACCCGCTCATTCCATGGGGTGTCTCCGGAGCGTTCTTCGCAGCGACACTCGGTGTGCCTGTATTGGAATACGCACCATTTGCATTCTTCCTCTGGCTTAGCCCGGTCTTCTCCATCATTTTGGGATACGTCCGATTGGGGAAGCAACGTGAATCACTTAAAATCGCATCATAATGTCAAGGTGTCCTGCTATGCAGGGCATCTTTTTTGTATGCACCATATGACTTTTGAGAAAATAGGAGAAACGGAGGTGGAACGATGAAGCGACTCGATCTGGCATTTTATGAACAACCGACACTCGAATTGGCACGCGCCTTACTCGGGCAATATTTGGTGCGGCGACATCCGGAAGGTGACATCATCGCAAAGATTGTCGAGACAGAGGCTTACCTCGGTGCCATCGACCGGGCGGCACATAGTTTCGGAGGGCGTCGAACGAAACGGACGGAAGTCATGTTCGGACAGCCTGGGCATGTATACACGTATCAAATGCATACACATACGCTCCTGAACGTGGTCAGTGGTCCGGTTGGTACACCGGAAGCCGTGTTGATTCGAGCCGTCGAACCGATTCAAGGACATGAATGGATTTCTTCGAACCGTCCTGGGGTGAAACGATATGACCAAACGAACGGACCGGGGAAGTTGACGAAAGCACTCGGGATCACGATGGACTTATATGGTCACTCGTTCCAACAAGACCCGCTCTATCTTGCTGAAGGTGAGACGGGAATGGTGATCGAGGCGGGTCCACGCATCGGCATTCCGAACACGGGCGAGGCGCGTGACTACCCATATCGCTTCTTTGAACGCGACAATCCGTATGTCTCGAAGTTCCGTTGAATGCATGCAATGATGTTTAAGTGATTCATGCCAGTGGAACACTCCCTATGTGCATAAAACAAACAGAGGGAGTGTTTAGAACATGGCAAAAGTAGCAACGCTCATTACAGATATGTTTGAAGATGTAGAATTCACGGGTCCCCGTGACGCATTGGTGGATGCGGGACATGACGTCGTGACGATCGAGAAGAAAGCAGGCAACACGGTAGAAGGGAAGCAAGGAGAGGCGAAAGTGAACATCGATCAATCGATTGACGATGTATCGCCAGAAGACTTTGACGCCCTTCTCTTACCAGGCGGATTCTCTCCTGACTTGTTACGTGAGGACGAACGTTTCGTCTCGTTCGCGAAAGCTTTCATGGATGCGAAAAAACCTGTCTTTGCCATCTGTCACGGACCGCAGCTGTTGATTACGGCGAAGACGTTAGAAGGTCGTGACGCGACCGGCTACAAATCGATTAAAGTCGACATGGAGTATGCCGGTGCCAAATATGCGGACAAAGAAGTCGTCGTCTGTCAGAACCAGCTTGTGACGAGCCGTCAACCGGATGACATTCCGGCGTTCAATCGCGAGATTCTCAACTTATTGAAATAACACGTCAACCACGAGAGGAATCTCGTGGTTTTTTTGTGTTTTCGGGAATAGACAAGTAAGGAGGAGATTCAAATGAAAAAACGAGCACGTTCACCTAGTTAAGTTCGTCGAAACGTTGTCCGATTAGGATGGATTCGTTGGTTTGAAGGCTTGATTCCCGCATACGTGATTGAACGGCTGTTCTGGGAGTCACGAGGCATCTCCATTCAGGAAGTCGTTTATTTAGAGATGGTATATGCGCTCATCATCGTTCTGTTCGAAGTACCGACCGGTGTATGGGCGGACCATACGGCACGGCGTCGACTTGTCCAAATCGGTGTTGCGTTAGAATGGCTGTCGTTTATCGTCATTTTGTATTCGTTCACGTTCGCGGGTTTCTTTGTCGCGATCAGCTGTTCGGCCGTTGGGTCGGTTATTCGAAGTGGGGCAGAGAATGCGCTGCTATACGAGTCCTTACAGGAAAGTCACGAAGCGTCGTCATTCGAACGGGTTCTTGGGACACTGAACGCGATTGGGATTGTGGCTGCTGTGGTGGCGGCATTGAGTGGTAGTATGTTGGCTCAGTACCTTCCCTTGGAGTGGAACTATGGAGTCTCGATTTTGAGTTTAATGATGGCGACACTATGTAGCGTATTTCTCGTTGAACCGACTCATCGAGAGCGGGAGGAACGTTTGACGTGGCGCCATTTGTTCAAAGGGTTTCAATTCATTTGGTCAAACCGACAACTTCGTTATGTCACAATCGGTTTTTTGGCAGCGGTATCCGCTTTTAACTTCATCGATGAATTTTGGCAACTGTACGCACGTGACGTGTCCGTTCCGATCTATTGGTTCGGTGTCATTTCAAGCGGGTTGCTCTTGATCCAGTTACCTGGGCAACTGTTCGCAGGTACCATCGTGCGTGTTGCCCCATCGGAACGTTGGTTGAAACGATTCGGTTGGGTGATGGGTGGCGGGTTTCTCTTCATTGGTTTATTTCCGAGTCCAATCGGAATTGGTGTCATGGGATTGTCGGCGCTTCTCTATGGGGCGATGGAGCCGCTTTATTATGGACTTTTGCACCATCAAGTTCCTTCATCCATTCGAGCGACGACGGAATCGTCTGTCTCGATGCTGTGGCATCTTGGCATTCTCGGATTAGGGGTTGTCTTTATTATAGGGACAACAGCGTCGCTATTTTTGGCGTATTCAATGATTGGGCTTGTTGTGTGGGTCGTTCATGTGACTGCACGATAATTCTCACAGGCATGGGCCATAAGCCATGCCTGTTTTTACGTCTTAAGACGGACGCAAGATGGTGAGGAGAAGTGTATGCTTAAAATAATCAAATCGAATACATAAAAACAGCACACCCTGAAAGGGATGCGCTGTTTGAAACCAATCCATAGAAACGTTCGTATAGTCTAGAAGAGGTGAAAACATGGGACAAATCGTCGTAGTATTCGGAACGTTAATCGGTCTTGGGACCGTTGGGGCATTGCTTTATATGACCCGTCTAGCCTATGAATCATGAGAACGG
This sequence comes from Exiguobacterium sp. s189, assembly GCF_018617615.1. Classification (NCBI taxonomy): domain Bacteria; kingdom Bacillati; phylum Bacillota; class Bacilli; order Caryophanales; genus Exiguobacterium; species Exiguobacterium sp. s189. Next base: position 174,820 of record NZ_JACSKM010000004.1, read on the forward strand.
ATAATGATAGAAGCGCTCACGTTGGAGTAACTCCATGACGTGGGCGTTTTCTGCGTTGTCGATTGCGCGAAGTAGACCTTCCGTCTGAGAACGATGAGCAAAGAGGGAGTCTTTTTTCTGCTCGCTCTCTTCCGTCACATCGACGATCACGTGAGGTTGTCCGAGTTCTTCTTCTGTGCGGCGATCGAAGGCGACACCTAAAAACTCAGGGCGTGACTCTCCCATCTCCTGAAGTGCTCGTACGACAGCACGAGCTGTCGCTTCATGGTCTGGGTGGACGGCATATCCTGGATAGAACGAGATGACCGTTTCCGGCTTCACTTCGTCAATCAAGGCGCGGAAGCGACCAGCGAGCTCTGCCTCGTCCTCAAATTCAACGGTTTTATCACGAAGTCCCCACATGCGCAGGTCCTCGATGCCCATCATCCGACAAGCTTCTTCAAGTTCATGCTTTCGAATTTTAGGGAGCTCCTCACGCGTCGTAAAGATCGGGGAACCCATGTTGCGTCCCATCTCGCCGAGTGTTAAGCAGACATACGTGACCGGGAGTCCTTTTTGACGATGTTGGATGATCGTTCCGGCCGAGCTGAACGCCTCATCGTCCGGGTGTGGGAAAATGACGAGTAATGGTCCATTCATTGATTCTCCACCTCCGATGCTCCTTGAGGGAGCGGTTTGATATCGATATGCAAGGCACAGGCGAGTCGACCAAGACGATCGTGACCAGCGAGTAGTAACTGTTCGCCGTGCACTTCGTAGTCGGTCAATCCTTCGACATAGAGCCAACCGTGATCAAGTTTTAAGCCGACACGGTAAGGTCCATTTCCTTTGATTTGACCGATGCTATATTCGATTTTGGCATTACGGATAAACATCCCGGCGTTATGGAAGTCCGGGTCGTTATGTGTCGCATAGGCACCATTTGTCGTCTCGACATGCACGAAAAGTGGCGTTGCGACGTGATTGTCTAAATATTGCTGAATGTGATCAGGTTGAATCGCTTTCACGTCTGTCCCTCCAATGGAAAGGATGACCCGAAACGTCACGTTCCGGGTCATCTGTTTACGATTGTGTTGCTACTTTTTTACGGTATCCCGTATGGTTCGTCGGTCCGACGTATTGGTTGAGACGGAATGAGTGACGAACTGCTTCTGTGATAAATTCTTTTCCGATTTCAATCGCTTCTTCGACCGTATGGCCGTTTGCGAGAGAAGCCGCGATGGCAGAAGAGAACGTGCATCCACCACCGTGTGTGAACGCAGGCTCAATTTTTTCACTTTCAAGCAGACGGTATTCGTTTCCGTCATACAAGACATCGAATGCTGTGTCGAAACCAAGTTTGCCGCCGACTTTGACGATGACAATCTCAGCGCCAAGCTCATGAATGAGACGAGCCGCTTCTTTGATTTCGTCCATCGTCGATGGTGTTTTATCGAGACCAGCGAGCATACGCGCCTCGAATAAGTTTGGAGTGATGATTTTTGCGACTGGTACGAGATGTTGACGCATTGCGACCGCAACGTTCGGGTCAAGAATCTCATCCGCACCTTTACATGCCATGACCGGGTCGACGACGGCATTCTCGATTCCGTATTCTTTAATCTTACGTGCTGCGAGTTCGATGATTTCAGGTGTCGGGAGCATTCCCGTCTTCACTGCATCGACTCCGATCCCAGCGAGTACCGTATCAATTTGTTTCTCAATCAATGTCGTGTCGATTGGAAAGACTTCGTGGTTCCATGCGTTATGTGGATCTTGTGCCACAATGACAGTCAAAGCTGTCATACCGTACACACCGAGTTCTTCCATCGTTTTGAGGTCGGCTTGGATACCCGCGCCGCCGCTCGTATCAGAACCGGCAATCGTCAATGCTTTTTTCATCGTCATAATCGTCCATCCCCTTTGTCTGTTTGGATAGTTTCACTATAACGACTTTTTTGTATTCCGACAAATGCAAGGATTACAAGAAGTGTTCATAACTTTTCAGAAAAAGTATGCAGGATGTTCATCATATTTGGGGAATAATAATGAATAGGGTGTAGACCACTTTATTATTGGCTGGGAGGAAAACGCATGTTAGTGCATAGCTTATGTATCCCGAAGAAAGATGTTGTCACCATCAGTGAAAAGGCAACATTGCGGGAAGCGCTTCATACGCTTGAAGAAACAGGATATCGTTGTGTGCCTGTTTTAGACGAGACGGGGAAATTTTTCCGCGGTAACATTTATAAGATGCATATTTATCGTCATGGAATGAACGAGGAAAACATGGACGATAATGTGATGACGCTCATCAAAAATACGCAAAAATACGTTCATGAATCCGACGGCTTCTTCGAAGTCTTTTTCTCGATTAAAGAATTGCCATACATTGCTGTATTGAAAGATGAAAGCAATGAGTTTTATGGGATTCTTCCGCACGGGAAGATGCTTGGGATGCTCGAAGAGGCATGGAGTCGTGACACAGGTAGTTACGTCTTGACGATTGCCTTGAGCGAACAGGCAGGAGCGCTCGAGAAGATTACAAAAATCGTGAACAAGTATACGTCAATCGCAAGCTTGATGACGCTTGATGCAAAAAGTAAGGTGTTGCGTCGCGTACTCGTGACGTTACCACCGGATTGCGAAGAAGACATGAAGAACAAAGTTGTTGCCAAGCTTGAACAAAAAGGCTTCCGGATCGTCGAAGTCGAGAACTTGAACAACTAAGTCAAAGCCCTTTCACGTCAAGTGAAAGGGCTTTTTACTCGAGTCGTTTTTCCATTCGGATATCGGACCAAAATTGACCGTCCCAGTAAGTGAAGTGCTCGATTCGTCCGATTTCTTCATAACCGAGTTTCGAATAGAGACGATGGGCCGCGTGATTGAAAGCGAATACGCCGAGCTCCATGCGAGGCGTCCCCTGTGCCCGCAGTTTCTCCTCCAGCAAACGAAGGGACTCCGTGCCCACGCCTTTGCCACGTCCTACGGATTCCCCGATGACAAACCCGAGCCACGCCGTACCAGGTTCTTGACGGTACAGATGAGGGGGGTCATACATGACGTTCATTTCGCCGACGAGATGGTCGTCTGCATAAATGAGAAAAATATCATGTGTCAGAAGACGATCCTCTAAATCTTCGACCGTCATCTCATAATGAGCGGTCAATTCTTCTTCAGACCGACTCGGACGAATCAAATGCACGATTTGTGGGTCATTATTCCAGCGATTGAATGTCTCGACGATTTCGTCGGATGCTGTTGTAAGTTGAACAAGCGAGATGTTGATAGGTCATTCTCCTTTCTCGCTTGTTAACATTCGGTTTCGTTCATAAAAGTCCTTCTCTTATACGGGCTTCAATACGTTCAAATGACTCGGTAAAATTTCAAATGTAAATGGCAACGTTCCACCAGTGTCACCATCTGCATTTACAGGAAGAAATTCAGGCGAGTGGACGCTCACCCGTGTCGTACAGAATGACGTGACACTGTCTGTTTCCTTTAATTTTCCTGTGAACAGGGCAGGCGTTAATTGAAGCGCGTCTTTTAGACCGAGCTCTTCAAAAATATAGACGTGCAACAGACCGTCATTCAGTCGCGCGTCCGGTTCGAAATTCTCAAATCCTCCGACCGAGTTCGTCAAGGCGATGACGACAAGATAAGCTTCGCCATCAAATTGACCGTCCTCACTTTCGATCGACAACGCATAAGGACTATGTTCGCGGAACGCCTTCACGCCTTCAATTAGATAGGCGAACGGCCCCCACTTTGTCTTTTCTTCCACGCTCACTTCATCGACCGCCTCGGCAATGAGACCAATGGCAATGACGTTCATAAAATAGCCGTTCTCATATTTTCCGATATCCATCGGTGTCGGTTCAGCGTCACGAAGAGCTTCAATCGCTTTTTTTGGATCATTTGGTACACCAAGTGCGCGGGCGAGGTCATTGACCGTACCGAGCGGGATGAGTCCAAAATCAGGACGATGAGGCGCTTCCGCAAGTCCGGTGACCGCTTCGTTCAACGTCCCGTCTCCACCCATCGCAATGACGGCTTTATATTGTTTTTCCGCTGCTTCTCGTGCAAAGTTCGTCGCATCCTGTTCTTTCTCCGTGAAGCGGACATCGACGTGTCCATATCGTTCACGCAACACTTCCTCGGCATGTGTCGCGTGTTGTTCCCCCAATTCTTTTCCTGAGGATGGATTGACGATTAACATGACTGTGTCCATTCCAACATATCTCCTTTTCGGTTCGAATACTGTCCTTTATTCCCGTCTGCGAAATCGGTTACTCCTAAAAAATCCCCATGATCGTCAGCACTTTCGGCTGATCTTCATGGGGATTGGAACATGTCGTTCGTTTAATAATGACGGAATGCGGACATATCTAAATGACTCGCTTCAGACTCATCCACTGCGAGTTCGATACGCAGATGTTCATGAAACGGAGAAACGAGGGCGCCCATGCAGGCGACCGGTTCATGGTCTGGGACCGGTGATTTACGTTTCGTTTTGACGAATAAATAATCCGATCGCTTCAACGTCAACAAGAAACGTTCCACGGCGTGCGGTTCACGGGTCACGTTTGGCCAAGGTAAATGATTGAATAATAAAAAGACCGCGCCTTCCTTTTCGAGCGCATAGTCCGGTGCGATGCCTTCCCGATTCAACAAATCGATGACAGCATGCAAAAACTCCCGTTTAATCGTCAATGAAATTTCGTAATACTCACGCATACGGTCCACCCTTTCTTAAAATCACAATACTACCATTCTAAACGTTTCCGACATACGCGACAATGAAGAAGTTCCTTGACGAAGTATTTTTCCCGGCTTATACTGCATAAGTCCTGCTATACTAGTGATATATGATGAACGAATTGAGGTGAAACCGACATGATTGAATCCCTTGAATTGAAGGCATGGGTCGTTCTCGCACGGACGATGGATGCCATCAGCGATCGTGTGAAAGAAGATTTACGACGCCACCAGTTAAATTCAACAGAGTTCGGTGTTTTATCCGTTTTGTATAAACGAGGAGATACCCCGTTACAACAAATCGGGGACCAGATTTTGATTACGAGTGGTAGCGTGACATACGTAATCGACAAGTTGGAAAAGCGTGGGCTGATTGAACGAATCGCCTGTCCGTCCGACCGTCGCGTCACATACGCCTCGTTAACAGAGGATGGGAAGGCGCTCATGGATGTCGTCTATCCACAGCACATCGAAATCTTTAAAGATATATACGGACCGTTAAGCGATGAAGAGACGGAACAATTGATTTCGTTATTGAAACGAGTCGGTTATAACGCAGCGGGCAAATAAAGCCCGTTGCTTTTTTCATTAATATCTTGAAGTTAAAATAATTGACGATGAGATATACAGATGATATAGTTCTAACTGTTATTGAAAAAAATTAGAGATTACCCAAATGGAGGATTACACGATGACTAAAGTATTATATGTATCGGCTAACCCGAAACCAACTGAACTTTCATACAGCAAACAAGTTGCAGAAACATTCGTATCAACACTCAAGGCTGAAAACGCATCAATCGAAGTAGAAGCAATCGAACTCTACGATGTCGATGTACAAGAAATCGATGGAGACGTGCTCAGCGCATGGGGCAAATTCGCATCAGGCGAAGCACTCACTGACGTGGAAGCGAAAAAAGTAGGCATAATGAGCGGCATGCTCGAGAAGTTCATGGAAGCGGACCTTTATGTATTCGCAACGCCAATGTGGAACTTCTTCTTCCCAGCACGCATGAAAATGTTCCTCGACAGCGTTCTCATGGCGGGTAAAACGTTCCGTTATACGGAGCAAGGTCCTGTCGGATTGCTTGAAAACAAACAAGCGATCCATATCCAAGGAACAGGTGGTATCTACACAGGAACTGACCTTAACTTTGCAGACGCATACCTCCGCCAAGCGCTCGCGTTCGTCGGTGTGTCTGAAGTGACGACGGTAGCGGTTGAAGGGATGAACCAATACCCAGACAAAATCGAAGAAATCGTTGCGGACGCGAAAGCGAAAGCAGAAGCACTTGCGAAGGAAGTTGCAGGCGCAGTAACGGTATAATGCGAAAGACGAGTCGGCTGGCTCGTCTTTTTGTATGCTCGCATTTTGGGTATCATACAAAGGGAAAGGGGAGTATGCAATGGGAGAGCAGTTATCGAGTCGATTACTTGGAGATTGGACAGACATCATCCAAGACGAGATGAGTCAACCTTATTTCCAACAGTTAAAGCAATTCGTCGATCAAGCGTATGAAGAGACAATCGTTTATCCGAATCGTGAAGACATTTGGAATGCGTTTATTTACACGAAGTTTAGTGACGTGAAATGCGTGATATTAGGGCAAGACCCGTATCATGGACCAAACCAAGCGCATGGTCTCAGTTTTTCGGTACAGGATGGGGTGCGTTTCCCACCGTCGTTACGAAATATCTTTCAAGAACTAAAGGATGACGTCGGGTGTGACATTCCGAAGAGTGGGAATTTAGAAAAATGGGCGAAACAAGGAGTTCTCCTTTTGAACACAGCTTTGACGGTCGAAGCGGGGAAGGCGGGCTCGCATCGTGGAAAAGGATGGGAACAATTCACCGACTCGGTAATCGAACGACTAGGGAGTCGTGAAGAGCCCATCGTATTCATCCTTTGGGGGAATGACGCCAAGAAAAAAATGAAATGGATTGGAGAGCAGCATCAAGTGCTCACGTCCGTTCATCCGAGCCCCCTATCATCCCACCGTGGATTTTTCGGGTCAAAGCCGTTTTCTCAAGTGAATGACGCTTTAAACGAATGGGGACAGTCTCCAATCGATTGGTGTCTTTGACAGTCTACGAAAATTCGTAGACTGTTTTTTGTTGACGCGTCGAAAAACCTTTGGTAGAGTAACTAACAAGACGTCACTTTAACGCTTAAAAGCATATATGCATAACAGCATAACTGTGTAAAAGATGGAGAAATGAATACGTATTAGAAGCGAAGAAGGAACCGAAGTAGAGACATCTTCCCTGGCCCAGAGAGCGTGTGGTGCTGCGAACACGCCCAAAAGATGAATCGAATTACAGTTCCCGAGCTCTCATGATTGAGCGGTCCCCCGTTATCGGATGAAGCGGCTAGATGTTTTCTAGCAACCAGGGTGGTACCGCGGCTTTGTCGTCCCTATCGATTGAATCGATAGGGATTTTTTTGAATTTAAAGGAGGACTTCACATGTTGACACAATCGATTCCAGCACATCTTGCCCCACATATCTCACCGCAGTTTTACAATGAATACACACCAACGGATCACGCGGTCTGGCGCTTCGTTTTAAGTTTGAATCTGCATACGTTAGAAGGAAAGGCGCACCCGTTTTACATCGAAGGATTAAAACGGACGGGAATGGGACCAGACCGATTACCGAACGTCGAACAGATGACGGATGAGATGCGGGCAGCGGGATGGTCGACGGTCGCAGTGGATGGACTCATCCCAGGCGTTGCCTTCTTTGATTTCCAAGGGAACGGGATGTTGCCGGTCGCGACAGACATTCGAAAAGTCGAGAATATTTTATACAGTCCAGCACCGGATATCATTCATGAGGCAGCAGGTCACGCGCCGATGCTGATGGACCCTACATTCTCGGAAATCGTCAAACGTTTCGGTCAACTAGGAGCGAAGGCATTCATGAACCGAGAAGAGCATGCTTCGTTCGCGGCATTGAAACGCTTGACGATCGTGAAAGAGAACGCCAACTCAACGGAACAAGACATCGAGGCGGCAGAACGAGCGGTACACGAAGCAAAAGCGCAAGTGACCGGTTTTTCAGAGGCACAACAAGTCGCACGCATCTTTTGGTGGACAGTTGAATTTGGATTGATTGGTGATCTTGAGAATCCGATGATTTACGGGGCGGGCCTCTTGTCATCTGTTGGTGAAAGCCGTCACTGTCTGACCGATGCGGTCGTCAAACATCCATTTGATTTAGAGCATGCGCTACAGACGAAGCAAGACGTGACGAATATGCAAAAAGAACTATTCGTCATTCCAGACTTTGAGACGCTTTCTTCCGTTTTAGATGAATTAGAGGGGAGAATGGCCATTCGAAAAGGTGGGGTTGAATCGGTCACAAAAGCATTGGCGTCGGGAAGTCAATCGACGATTCGACTCGAGGACGGTTCAGAACGTGTCGGCATCGTACGCCACATGACAGAATCGAAGGAACATACGCTCATCCAATGGGATGAGTGCACAGTCGTAAAAAATGGTCAGTTGTCGAAACGAGAACGTCACGGACTTCTCATTGTCCATGACACGGAATCTGCGCTAGACCGAGATGATCTCCTCGAGGACGGAACGACACTTCGTCAGGCATGTGCATCGGACATGCTTGAAGGTATGACCGTTCAACTGGAAGGACGGACGATCACACTCGATTCACTCGAAGTACGCGTCGATTCACTTCCATCGGTATTCCCTGGAACGACGGTGGAAGAATTGACGATCATTGAAAAACCAGTGATTATCGAACGGGATGAACGTGTATGGACGAAAGATGACCCGATGTTCAATCGCATTCACCTCATGCGTGAACGCGGGGAATCGATTGATGGTCTCGTTCCAGACATTTTATCCGAGCATCCAGATGCGTGGTTGTTACACATTGAATGTCTGGAGTTAGTAGAAAATGAGGAATTGAAGCAGGCCTTGATTGACCGACTTGAAGCACTTCGTCATACATCTCCTTCTCGAAATGAATTAATTGGACGCGCGTTCGAACTGTTGCGCTAACGAAAATAAGCGACGTTCTCCGAACAGAGAACGTCGCTTATTTTTATACGGATTGATTCGTCGTTTCACGTAAGAACGTGATCAGACGGCGATACGTCGAATTTGCCGCCGGGCGGTCCATTTCGAAGTAATAGTTATGACCGAGTTCGTGTTCGTTCCGGTCATAAAATACAGTCGTCACATCCGTTCGACCTGAGAGAATTGTTGCAAATTCTTTTGCCTGATCTTCAAACGAATGGTCGTTTCCGTCAGCGATAAACGTCGGAACGAATGTGGCAGGTACGTTGACGAGCGGCGAAGCTTCAGCGACGACCGGGAGTGTTTCCCAGTTGTATGTGCCAAAATAAGCCCAACCGATGCGTTTGAACAAGAAGCGGTTCACAGATTTCGATGATTCGAGCCATGAACGCTTCAAGTCGAATGGTGCAGACAATAAGATGGTTCCAAGGATAGACGATTTCGGTACAACTTGTTTGACTTCGGCCGAAGGCGAGTAGTCGTCATTTAACTGAATCCCGACAAACTGTGCAACGAGCTGTCCACCGTTCGAATCACCCGCGAAAAAGACGCGGTTCAAATCGAGACGGAATCGATCGTTGTTTTCAGCGATGAATGCATACGCTTCTTCCATTTGCTGAAGTGGTGTCGGATACGTTACATCTGGCGCAAGCGCGTAGTTGATACTGACGACGTTGTAGCCGTTACTCGCAATTGATGTGGCGTATTTTAAGACGTCAGATTTATCACCACCGACGAACGAGCCACCATGCACCCAAAAGATTGTTGGCACAGGTTTTCGGTCGCCTTCATAGCGAATCAAATCAAACGTTCCGTTGTCATAAGAAGACAAGTAGTCGATGTCTTTTCGGACAGACGTCTTTTGAACGACTTCCTCGAATCCCTTCATCTCCACTTCGTTCCCCCCTGCGAACGAAGTTTTGATTAAACGTGTTGCTGGTTTAGGTGAAAGGAACACATAAGCCGCTCCCGCGACCGCTGTTCCAATCAGCCCGACTCCAGCGCGTTTCAACCCTTTATTCATCTTACTTCCTCCCTTTCTACAAACAGAAGCTTATTGCGTGACGAGTACGTTCGCCATGTATGTCTCGATGACATGCGCAATTCCGTCTTCGTTGTTTGACTTCGTAATGAAGTCTGCTTTCCCTTTGACTGTCGTATTGGCGTTACCCATCGCAACACCGAGACCTGCCCATTCAATCATCGTCAAGTCATTGTTTCCATCACCGCAAGCGATGACTTCTTTCTGGGCGATGCCGAGTTGATCTGCTAGGAAAGCAAGGCTTGTCCCTTTTGTGACACCGGCTTCCGTGAACTCTAGGAAGAACGGTTTTGAACGAGCGACGGCCAATTTTCCAGCCAACTCTTCTTGAAGCTTCGTCTCGATCGGAGCAAGCGTGTCACCATCGGCAAGCATCAAACATTTAACGACAGGTGCAGTCACAGCTTCTTTAAAGTTATCGACATGAACGACCGGCATACCTGTCAATTCACCTTCGATATCCGTATACGGGTTCGGGCGATCGGTTACGATTTCGTTACCGACGTACGTATGAATCGCGATTCCTTCCCGTTCACTGATATCATGGAGATGGGCGACTGTGTCCGGTTGAAGCGTACTCGAGAAAATTTCCTCGTTCGTCGCGCAATTGATGACCGAGGCACCGTTGAACGATAAGATGAAGCTACCGTACTTCGCAAGTTCTAATTCACGGGCTGCATCCCACATCGCAAACGTTGGTCGGCCACTCGCGAGCACGACTTTATAGCCGCGCTCTTGCGCATCGAGAAGTGCTTCTTTTGTTTTAGGGGAAATCGTATGGTCGCTCGTGAGGAGCGTATCATCCATATCCAATACAATCATCTTGTAACTCATAGTAGTAGGGGGTCCTCCTTCAGAATCTAATGACTCCATCCTAAACCTTTTTAAGGTCAATTGACAACCTTGTCGCAAAAACGTAACTATAATGTAGAGAAGTGAACTCTAGAAGAGGTGTAAATATGAATCGAATTTTAGTAGCTGAGGACGAGCATGCGATTCGCAGCTTCATTATTGTCAATTTAAAACGAGCCGGTTTCGATGTGTTCGAAGCGACGAATGGACGAGAAGCGGTCACCGCATTTGACCGTGAACCGTTCGATGTCGTCTTATTAGATGTCATGATGCCGGAGATGGACGGATTCGAGGCGTGTGCGGCCATTCGAGATATCGATGAAAACGTCGGAATTATCATGCTGACGGCACGAACGCTCGAAGAAGATAAAATCGAAGGCCTCGGAAAAGGCGCGGACGATTATATCGCCAAGCCGTTCAGTCCAGGCGAATTGGTGGCACGCATTCAAGCGTTGCTGCGACGTGTGGAAAAAGTGAAACGAAAAGACTCGAAGCGGTTGAAGTCAGGCCCATTCGCGATTGATCTTGCGGCGAAGCAAGTGACGAAGTACGGTCAATCGATCGATTTGACGCCGACGGAGTATGACTTGATTTGTCATCTCGTTCAAAACGAAGAAATTGTTTTATCGCGTGATGCACTACTCGATGCCGTATGGGGCGTCAATTACTTCGGTGACCGCAAGACCGTCGACGTCAACATTCGTCGATTGCGTCAAAAAATCGAAGATGACCCGAGTCATCCGATTTACATTGAAACATTATGGGGTCACGGATATAAATGGCGGAGACATGAAGCATGAAACAACAGTTAGTCATTCGCATGATGATTGTCGTGACGATCGTCTTGCTTTTACTCGTCAGTGTCTTGTCTTACGGGACATATCGATACTATTACGAGTATGAGTCAGAAGCGTTACTCAGTCATGCGACCACGAGTGCATATTTATATCCTCAAGCCCAAGTCGGGTTTGAGACGCCGAGTGCCTTTTCCGTTCTCGTCCGGACATTCGGATATCCCGGAACCGATTTGACGATTGTCGACCAGAGCGGTTCAATCGTCAAGACGACCGGTCAACGGACGAGGCAGGCATCTTTTTCACAAGAACAATTGCAAGAGCTGTCACGAGGTGAGTCGGTCGTTCAGGACTATGACGTCGGTGACGAGCATTACTTATCGGTCACCAGTCCGGTTATGACGAACGATACGTCAGAGTTCGCGATTAGCTTTACACGCCCGCTCGAAGACCTAGACACGCTGATTCGTGAGATTTGGATGACCGTCGTCATGATTGGTGTCCTCATCTGGTTACTCGCACTCTATACGGTCATTCGCATTGCTGATCGTTTCGTCCGTCCGATTCGTCAAATCATCGAAACGGCGGATGAGATGGCTCAAGGTGATTTCGACGTCGCTGTGGAGTCGAATGAGAAACATGAGCTTGGGGCATTGGCTCGGACACTCACGTATTTAGGTGCGAAAGTACAGCAGCACCAGTCGACACGTAATGAGTTTCTCTCGAGCGTCTCCCATGAATTGCGGACACCGCTCACATCGATTAAAGGATGGACGGAGACAATTCGAGGTGGCGATGAGAAGTTGTCTGAAGAAACGGAGCTTGGTCTGAGTATCATTCATTCGGAAACAGAGCGCATGATTGGTCTTGTAGAGCAGCTTCTCGATTACACGAAGATTGAAGAGAGTCGATTGGTCTTGTATCGTCAGGAACTCGATTTAGTCTCCTTGTTGCGAAAAGTGACGTTGCAGTTAAAGCAGTCGCTCGAAGACAAAGGCATTACACTCATCGAACGTTATCCTCAAAAGTCAGTCGGGCTATTTGATGAGAATCGATTGAAACAAGTGTTCCTGAACATTCTTGAGAATGCGATTCGCTTTTCACCGGATGGCGGGACATTGACTATCCGTTTCGTTCAATCAGAACGTGTCGCCTTCATCTCGATCATCGATGAAGGTCCTGGTATCTCACGTGAGCATTTGCAGCGTATCACCGAAATGTTCTATCAGGCCCATGTGACGGAAGGGAGTAGCGGTCTCGGACTCGCCATCTCCAAAGAGTTGATTGAGGCACATGAAGGAAAACTCGTCATCGAGAGTGAGGTCGGACACGGGACGACCGTGACGGTTTTATTACCTCTCGACCCGAGTGAACTACATTAATAGGGTTAAACCTCCCGAATTCAGGCTACATATATAGATGTATGTAGAATGAGGGAGGTTTTTGTTATGGCCAATCAGTCATTGAAGCCGTTAAAAGGAAGTCCAAACGCCGTCTCGACGCAAACCTCGATTGAAGAGTTGCGTATGTCTCCGCTCCCATATGCTGGGAGTCGCGGTCAATCAATTGAAGCAATCAAGATGGCAATGAACCAATTGCCACGGGCCGAACTGATCAAAGAAACAGATGAGGGCCTTCATTATGTGGTGACCTCGAAAGTGATGCGTTTTAAAGATGATGTGAATTTTCTATTTGATGATTCCACTCAACAAGTCGAGTTTCGGTCTGCGTCACGTGTCGGCTATTCAGACTTTGGTGTGAATCGGAAGCGGATGGAAGATGTGAGTGAACGATACCGGAGGTTGATTCGATGAAGGACTATCAGTTGATTGTCATCGGCGGTGGTGCCGCTGGGATGACGGTAGCAGCAGGAGCAGCGAACTTAGGCGCGAAAGTCGCGCTTGTTGAAAAGAACAAACATTTAGGTGGCGACTGTCTGCACGTCGGATGTGTCCCGTCGAAAGCATTGATCGCAGCCTCGAAAGAAGCGAATGCGATGATGCGCGCAGCGCGTGTTCTCGGAACAGAATTCAATGGAGGCGAGCATTATCAAATGTCGAAAGCACGAGTCGACAAGGCGCGCGCTATTATCCAAGACCATGATGGGACAGAACGTTTTGAAAAGATTGGGGTCGACGTTTACATCGGAGAAGCTTCTTTCCAAAGCCCGACAGAATTGAAAGTCGGGGACGATTTATTGATTGGAAAAAAATTCGTCATCTCAACCGGCTCAAAACCGACAGTCCCTCCAATCGACGGATTGGATCAAGTCCCATACTTAACGAACGAGACGGTTTTTGAAGAAGAGACGCTTCCAGAAAGCCTCATTGTCATCGGTGCCGGGACAGTCGGCCTCGAGCTAGCACAATCGTTTGTTCGACTCGGCTCGCAAGTTACGGTACTCGAGGCACAGGATGCGTTCTTGCCAAAAGAAGATGAGGACGTCTCAACTTACCTAAAATCTCAACTCGAGATGGCGATGCGCTTAAAAATCGGCGTGAAGGTCAACCGGGTCGATGAAGTCGACGGTCGCATTCGTGTCACGACAGAGGTGGACGGCGAGACAGTCGAATATGAAGCAGATAAACTGCTCATGGCGACAGGGCGTGTGCCACGCATCGACGCGCTTCGTCTCGATCGTGCAAACGTTCAAGTGACGAAAGGATACATCGATGTCTCCTCTTCGTATCGGACGTCACAGCCGCATATCTTTGCGATTGGCGATACGATCAAGACGTTACCGTTCACACACGCGGCTGGCGAAGAAGGGAAAGCCGTTGTCGCGAACGCACTGTTTGGACTATGGAACAAGGTAGATTATAGTAAGCTACCGTGGATCACATTCACAGATCCTGAAGTGTTCCACGTCGGGATGACGGAGAAAGAAGCGCGTGAGCGTTACGGGGATGACATTGAGACATATGAAGCGAAACTGTCAGAAGTGGACCGTTTCATCGCCGAACGCCAAGAGGCGGGCTTTGTCAAAGTCATCACGAAGAAAAATGGAAAGATTATCGGGGCACATGCGGTTGGTGAATCAGCTGGCGACTGGATGCAAATCGTCGTCTATGCGATGCAACGCGGCGATAAGATTGGCAAGTTGTCACGCATGATTTACCCTTATCCATCGCGCAGTGAAGCGGTGAAGAAAGTGACGGATCTCTACTGGCGGAAACGTCTGTTTGAAAGTCCGCTCACAGAACTAGCGAGACGTTACTTCAAATTGACGCAATAACACAAATCACCCACTCGTTTGAGTGGGTGATTTTAGTTCGGTAAGGTGATCGTTTCAATCATTTTCGGTTCGCCCTCCGATAAGTCGACGAGCGGTTTAATTAACACTTCGACACGTCGGTTTTTCGAACGACCTTCTTCTGTGTCGTTCGTGGCGATTGGTTTGAATTCCCCGTAACTTGCGAGTGTAAACTGAGCCGGGTTCAATGCATCATTCGTTAATAATCCACGCATGAATGCCGTCGCACGTGCTGAACTGAGCTCCCAGTTCGATGGGAAGCGGGCCGTGTTGATAGGGATGTTATCCGTATGACCAGAGACGACAATTTCTCGCTTTCCAGCCTTCTCTAAGATTTGACTGATGTTTTGAGCCACATTTTGAGCATCGGCATCAAGTGTCGCTTCTCCTAAGTTGAAGAGGGCACGGTCTTGAATCGTCAAGACAAGACCGCTCGAGTTGATGGTCGCTTTAATTTGGCTCTCTAACCCGTTCTTCTTAATGTATTGGTTCACATCTTCTTTCAACTCATCGAGCTGAGCGAGTTCGTACGTGCGTGGGTTGGCGGTCGTGTTGGTTTTATCCGTCCGACTGATGTCGCTGTTTGAGGCGGTCGAAGCTTGGAAGACACTGACACCCCCAGAGAATACTTGATTGAACGAGCGCGACATTTTCTCTAGCTTCGTTTGGTCGATGTTACTCGATGCGAACAATACGATGAAGAGCGCGAGCAAGAGTGTCAATAAGTCGGCGTAAGGAATGAGCCAACCTTCTGGAATGTGTTCTTCATGATCATGCTTCTTTTTGCGTTTCATAGTCAGCTCGCTCCTTTGGAGACAAATACACAGACAGCTTATCTTCTAACGTTTTTGGAGATTCACCGCTTTGAATCGATAAAATCCCTTCAATCATCATTTCTTTGATGACGACTTCGCTCTTCGAATACTGCTTTAATTTATTGGCAAACGGGAACCAAAGTACGTACCCGGTGAAAATCCCGAATAGGGTTGCGACGAAGGCTGCCGAAATGGCGTGTCCGAGTTTTTCGATATCCGACAAATCTTTCAGGGCGGCGATCAATCCGATAACGGCTCCGAGTACCCCGAGCGTCGGCGCATATGTCCCGGCCTGGGTGAAGATGTCGGCGTTCGCCTTATGACGCTGTTCCATGTTTTCGATATCACGTGACATGACTTCTGCAATGTATTCAGAAGGTTGACCATCGATGACCATCATCATGCCTTGGCGTAAAAATGGTTCTTCAACTTGTTCAAGTGCTGTTTCTAGGGATAATAGTCCCTCTTTCCGAGCTTGCGTCGATAAGTCGACGAATTGTGTAAGCAATCCAGATTTACTTGGGAGTTCTTGTTTTTTGAACAAGATTTTAAATAACTTCGGTACATTTTGAAGCTGTTCTTTCGATACGGCGATACTGACCGCAGCAGCTGTACCGACGAAAATGATAACGATTGCGGCAGGGTTGATCAGCGGTGCAATACCCGCTCCTTTTAATAACATTCCACCAACTAGGGTGAGGAACCCGAGTATGAGCCCGACTAACGTGACGACATCCATGTCTTTGTTTTCCACCTTTCCGAAATAAATCAGGACAAAAAAAGCGAGAGACGCTACTCGTCTCCCGCAACATGCGTTCCCGATGATTAAGCGCCGTTTTCATCAATCAGCATTTGAATGCTGATGTTTCGTTCTTCACGCTCTATATCGGTTAATACGTCGTATTTTTTTAACAATGCGTACAATTGATTCACGACTTCTTGCTCAAGTGACCAATTGAGTAACTCTTCTAGCTGAAAATAAAGGTGAGCGGGCATACATTGTGATTGGCGCTCCAACCTTCGCGAGACATCCTCTATCGAATGATCTACCGTACTAGGGTCCACGGTTTCATTCAACCTCCTCAACATTCTTAAAGTCTATCTCCCATAATACCAAAAATTTGAGGAAAGCGTTAGAGATACATTTTCTTGTTGGCATTTAGAAAGGCGAGGAGTAACATGAGGCTTAGAATAACAGAAGTGAAGGGGATGTCGTGATGCGACATAGACTGTCAGCGCGTGAAATGCGCTTGAAGCGAATCGAGGTACTTTATCGAGTCGTGTTTGAAAAACCTGCCCGTTTTATCGCGGGAGGATTTTTACTTGCGATTTTTATCGGGGCAACACTCTTATATATGCCATTTGCTCAAGAAGAAACAGTTTCCTGGATTGATTGTCTATTTATCGCGACTTCTGCAGGTACCGTGACCGGATTGTCGACTGTCGACATTGGTTCGTCGTTCAACCTGTTTGGGGAATTGGTCATCGTCGCCCTGATTCAAATCGGGGGTCTCGGATTCATGACGATCGCGTTGATGCTCCTGAGTGTATTAGGGAAGAAAATTGGATTGAAACAACGGATTCTTTTGCAAGAATCGCTAAACTTAGCCGGACCCGGTGGAACGGTTCGTCTCGTACGAAACATCGTCTTCACGACGGTCATCGTTCAATTTATCGGGATGCTGTTTTTGACGTTCGAACTGTATAGCACAGAAAACTATTCTTTCGGTGCAGCTCTCTACTATGGCTTTTTCCATGCCGTCTCTGCCTTTAACAATGCAGGCTTCGCGTTGTTCCCGGACAGTCTGATGTCATTTGAACAAAACACGGCGATTGTCGTGACGATTGCCCTCATGATCATGATTGGGGGTCTCGGGTTCACGACGATTGCCGATGCGACAGAAGTGCGAGGATGGAAGCGTCTCGCCCTCCATTCAAAAATTATGATTCTGTCCCTTTTGGTCATCAATGGGGTGGCATGGTTCGTGCTCATGATGTTTGAGTGGGTATCAAACGAAGGTTCTCTCTATGGGCGGTCCATCGGTGAGGCGCTACACGTGACCTTCTTCCAAGCCGTGACGACACGGACGGCCGGTTTCAATACGATTGATATTTCGACGATGGCGCCTGCTTCCATCGGCTTAATTTTAATTTTGATGTATATCGGGGCCGGTGCAGCTTCGACGGGGTCAGGGATTAAAGTGACGACGCTAGCGGTCATCTTCGCGGACATGTGGGCGTTCATTGCGGGTAAGAAAGAAACGGTCATCATGGAGCGGACGATTGATGCGTTTCAAATCAAAAAGGCATACGTTGTCGCCATCTCGAGTTTCTTCTTCATCCTGATTATCACGACACTCGTCATTTTGACGAACGGTCATATTCCAGCGAGTGCCATTCTGTTTGAGACGGTGTCGGCGTTCGGGACGGTCGGGTTATCATTAGGCATTACCGCTGATTTGAATGCTGCCGGCAAAGGGTTCATCATGTTTATGATGCTCCTCGGACGTGTCGGGTCGTTGACGATTCTCTTTACGGTCGCACGACAAGCCGACCGGAAGATTCGCTATCCGAAAGAGAAGATTTTGATTGGTTAAAAAGAGCGCATGAAGAAAGAACGTATTTGGCTGCAATCCATGCATAGGGGATTGTAGCCTTTTTTAGGTCTATACTAATCAGAAGGCGAAATCGTTTTTTTATCAGCTTTTATCTCATTTAATCATTGGTATATAATGGATTTAAAAATGAGTAATCTGTCTGAATCGATTAAGGGGGTTTTAACTTGTTATCTTGGCTAGGTATAACAAAAGGAGAGGAAGAAGGACGTCCATTCTTCGGGGATGTATCAAAAAGAGCGGTGACGCTTGTTTTGCTCACCTCACTGATATTGATGAATGTGGTGAAGTCACTCTTCCTTTACCTGATTCCAAAAATATATTTGGAGGATGTGCTTGTTGCTGTTCTACCTGGTATCGTGGGACTCCTTGTGGCGTTGGTCTATATCCTCGTCCTTGAGCGTATTCTACACGATCAAGCAGAGTCTCGTGGACACGCGGATGAAATCTAAAAAGCAAGTGTGCGCTCGTTCACAGGGCACACCTGCTATATCACTTTGATTCCAATCAAAGTTGAAGCCCTGAACGCATTCAGGGCTTTTCGTGTGTCATGAAATATTGGACGACCTCCGGTAGGTAATCTTGAAGATCCGGACAGACGATTCCAGTCCCATCGAGCGCACGAATCGTTTGCGTCGTATCGAAATGGACAGGATGTTTGAAATAGTCTAGCAGTTCGTGTGGAACATCCAGTTGTGCGGCGTTTTTCCAAGTCGTGAATGCGACATCTGCAACAGCATGGGGAACCGTGCCGCGAGGAGGACGGTGGAACATCGTCTCATGTAGCATGCGATACACTTCACGCGCACCATGCGGGAAAGGGTCCGTCAAATGAAACGTCCGTTTCGCCCCGACTGGCGAGTGTGCTAAGAAGGCGGTCGCTTCCACGACATAATCATAAGGAACTAAATTCACTTCGACGTTCGCACGTCCGATATAAGGGAGCGGTCGCATCTGTTGAAGTTGCGCCATCAATTTCAATACAAAATAGACACCGTCAAACTTCTTCGTTTCACCTGTTCGACTATGTCCAATCACAATACCAGGACGAATAATAGTGATTGGCATTGTGCCCATCTCGCGGGAGACGAGTGCTTCCGCTTCATATTTAGTCGCTTCATAATGATTTTTAAATCGAGCCCGATGCCAGAGTTCGTTCTCATAGACGGTCCCTTGCCTGCGACCGGCAATATAGGCCGTACTGAAATAGACGTACCGCTTTAACTGTTTCGACCGTTTGGCGAACGCCGTGACGTGTTTCGTACCGAGGATATTGATTCGATACCCCGTGTCATACGGAATGCTCAAGTCATAGGCCGCAGCTAGATGAAAGACGTAATGCACGTCACGCTCGATGACAGAGCGCATAATCGGATCGAGAATCACTTCCGGTAACGTGATGTCCGCCTCCACTAAGACGAGCTGGCGAGGCTCGAGGGATGTCGTAGACAGCAACGTGTCTCGTAGTTCTTCCGCTTCACGCTGTTGGTTAGGGAGATGAAGCGCATAGATAGTTCCGATTTGATGAGGCAACGACGCAAGATGTTCGATTAACTTTCCAGCTAAAAATCCAGGGAATCCGGTAAAGGCATAATCGTTCATGATAGTTCCTCCGCTAAGTCTAGTGTGAATGTAAACGTCGATCCTTTTCCGACAGTCGATTCCACTTCGATGCTGCCGCCATGGGACTCGATGATTTCTTTACAGATGGACAAGCCAAGACCGGTCCCACCAATTTTACGTGTATCGGAGTTATCGACCCGATAAAACTTTGTAAAAAGTTTCTCGAAGGCGTGTTCAGGAATACCGATTCCGAAGTCACGAATAGAGACGTGGGCCTGGTTGTGGTCGTGCCGGACCCGTACTTCAATTTCTTGTTCGTTCGGCGAATACTTGATTGCATTCGAAATTAAGTTTACAAGTACTTGTTCAATGCGGTCCCGGTCAGCAATCAAGCGTAGATCTTCATCAGCGTTATCAAAATGAATGGCATGGTCATTCGTTTCACGGAAGCGCTCAACTACCTCTAAGACGAGTTCATTCAACGAGAAATGATCTTGCTTGTATTCCTGATGACCACCCTCCATGCGTTGAATGTCTAAGAAGTCATTGAGTAACGCCGTCAACCTTGACGCTTCCCGTGACATCGTCTTCAAGAAACGTTCTCGCTTATCAGGCGTCAAATCGCGAGCGAGCATCAACTCGATGTAGCCAGATAATGAAGAAAGGGGTGTCCGTAGTTCATGCGAGACCGTGCTCACCAGTTCGTTTTTAATCTGGTCCATCCGCTCTTCTTCCGTTCGGTTACGGAATACGAATAAGAAACCGCTATCCATTCCGATTTGTCGTTTCGTATCCATCGTCGTGCCGTACATCTCGTAATATTCCTCATCTCGGTCGTTCGGTTGAGGGATGGAGAAACGCATGGACACTTCCCGAGCCGTTCCGTCTAACAGTTGATCCATCTTGCGCAACATCTCGCTTCGGTCGCGGGGACGGAACGTGGAGAGGAGGGGGATCCGCTCTTGTATTTTATTCGGGGCGATCCCAGGTAAGTCCATGAGGCGTCGCGCATGGACGTTCATGAACAAGACGCTCCCGTTCGACTCGGTCAAGACGAATGCTTCGTTTGACGCCTGTAAAATCGATTGAATGATGTCTCGTTGGCGGGCAATCGCATTTTTCTCTCGTTCCAGCATGCGTTCTATTTTTTTACGGTCGCTAATGTCACGCATGACGGCGACTCGTAACGTTTGGCCTAGATACGTCACTTCTTTCGGGTAAACCTCCATCTCTAAAAACGTGCCGTCCGCTCGTCGTCCGATCACTTCATATGGTGTTTGGATATGGTTGCGGATTCGTCGCAACACATCTGCCCGATATCCTTCGGCAATAAATTCAACCGTTTGCCGACCGACCATTTGTTCGGCTGGGATTTTGAAGATGGATTCCGCTGCTTTGTTCGCGTCAAGGATCATCCCGTCTTCGTGGAATAGAACAGCCTCGATGACAGATTCGGCAAACATCCGATACCGTTGTTCCTTATAACGGAGTTCTCGTTTTAGTTCAATCTCAGGACTCACATCAAATACGAAGAAAAAGAATCCGATGAGCTGCTCTTGTTCATAGACCGGGTGCATAAAGAGTTTTCCGATAAAATGTGTCCGATCTTTACATTGAAATTTCCACTCACGGTCTCCTTTGTCGAGTGCGAGGCGTAACATTTGTTCGAACGAAAGCAACCGTTCCGTTTCATCTTGATAGGCAGCCCGCTTTTCGCTCAGCTCTCTTGACTCGAACAAAGCGAACGGGGTCATTTCATATAACACTTCATGAGGGGCGTAGCCGAACAGTTCCGTTGCCCCCTGATTAAATCGAGTGATCAACATATTGGCATCCGTCATGATCATCGCCATGTCGAGCTCGGTGTGCATCATCGCTTCAAACGCATTGTGTTGAATCGTCACGCGTGTATCGAGAGGGAGTGGTTCGATGGAAAGAATGTAGTGCTTTTCCCAAGGGATGGCATGCACGCGCATCGTCGGCAGTTCATACATCCATGGAAGTCCCTGCTCCATTCGGCGAGATAATTCCATCGTAAGCGGAGACTGGTTGACCATGTGAAAGAGGTTCGTACGAGTCTGTAGATTCTCTGGAAACTTTTCTAGGAACGGTCGGTTTGCTTGAACGATTGTTCCATCTTTTTCTATTAAAGCAACCCCGTAAGGTAATGCATGTAATAACTCACTTTGGAGATTGGTGCGATTCTCCATCAACGATCATCCCTCCTTCGTGGTGTCAGACGAGCATATCTTCTATAACATTCGACAGATCCCCCTTTCATTTCCTGCCCTCGAAACGGTAAAGTGGGAGAGAGGACGTGGAAAGGAACGATGGGGATGATTGGATTACTTATTAGTATGATCGGTGCTATTGGTCTATGGTGGTTCGGAGCACCGCTTTGGAGCAGTATCTTACTACTCGTGTTAGGAATCGTGTGGTTCGTCTGGAGAGTCCGACTGTCGACAATCGACCGAATCGATCGGATGGATGGCCGAGAATTCGAACTGTTTTTAGAGAATGTTTTTACGGCGCTCGGATACACGGTCACCGTGACACCAGCCTCGCGTGACTTTGGGGCAGACTTGTTACTCGAGACACCCGATGGATGGTCGATTGCGGTACAAGCGAAACGGTATGAAAAGGTAGTCGGTCTTGAAGCGGTTCAACAAATTGCGGCTGCCGTTCCGTATTATCAGGCACATGAAGGATGGGTCGTGACGAACTCGACATTTACGGACAGTGCGTATGAATTGGCGGCGCCAAATCAAGTTCGTCTGATTGCAAGAATGGAGCTTGAAGAACTCTTAAAAGAAGCGGGATATAAGCGATAAGAATAGGCATGTTCACAAGTTCGACAGAATCCAAAATGATGTCGAAAAAAAGGGCTTGTCTTTTTCTTTAATCGATGCAATAATCATCTTCGTCATATGAAATATGTAGTAGTTGAAACGAGATAAAAACTACACAGAGAAACGATTGGGGTTTCAAGAAATGCCCGACCGTACACATACAAACAATCACGGTTGGAACGTGCTAGGAGGAAAAAGCGGTGCGCAAATTAATTTATGTAAAAGGTTGCGTCTTTACGCAAGGCGAGGCGACCATTTATGATGAGACAAATGATGCGATCGGATCTGTTCACCGCGACGCGGAAGGCAGTGTCCAAGTGCACAATTTGTCTGGACGACAGATCGCTCACGGGAAGTATATCCCGAACTGCCAAAAATGGGTCGTGATGAACCATGACGGACAGGCGATTGGTCAATTGAAAGACAAGTTCTCGTTATTCGGGAAAAAGTGTGAGTACAACGTCTATGAACGCGGACTCTTCACGATTCAATACGATGTGGAACGTCATAAGTTCAGCGTTCGCGACAAAGCAGGCAAATTGGTCGCGGAGCTTCGGAAAGAAGAGGACGATACGTTCTGCTTAACGAAAGAAGCCGATCAGCTATCGATGTTCGAACTTCTTTCTGTCTTAAAAACGTTAACGGTTAAATCGCGGATGCCGCTCGCAGCATCTGTCTCATAACGATGACGAGCACCGGTCAGGAGACCGGTGCTTTTTCATGTACAAAAACCGCTTCATCAAATGAAACGGTTCAGGTAATGTTTTGCCTCGAGTTCAAGCGTTGTGACGCGATGTGCGTAAAGACAGAGCTTCAAGACATGAATGATATTCGGATGTGTGTATTTCGTTTTTTCGAGAGAACGCTTGGCACGAGTATCGAGTAAATCAATCGGACTCGTCGACTTGGCGTACTCCGCATACAGGCGATAAAAATCAATCGGAGTGATGAAGTCGTCTTCGTCCCGGTCAGGGTTGTTGAAGATAAGTGCCAATAAGGAACTTGTCTCTTCAAGTGAGAAAAGGTGTTTCAAGTCATCAAGAAGGTAGATGATGGCTGCTTGATGCAAGGAATACTTTTTACCGATTCGTGGGACACCGATGATTTTACGGACTTCACGCTTCGTCCAGTTTTGAATCGTCGTCGCCGAGAGATGTTCTCCGGTCAATGCGTTCGCAAGGGCGACGATTTGATTAATCGACAGACCATTCTTTTCAATATGAAACAAGTGGATTTTTCGAAGCTCTTTTGGAAAATGTTCACGCACGTCTTCAGGGAAGAGGGCGATGGCTCGCTCGATTTCTCCGACCTGCATGAAGTGAAGGCAATCTGCCAAAGTTTGAATTGAAGTTGCGTCGCGCATACGGCCACCCTTTCTATCACCAACATCGTACGTTGGCTATACAGTCATTTGACCTCATTCTACCAAATGTTTGAAAAGTAAGCTAGGATGGGCACTGATTAAGGTATAATGACGGTATTATACACATCCTACACATAGAGGTGGTCAAGCAATGAATGAATGGATTAGTTCGATTCTTTCCATCGTGATTGTCCTTGTATTTCTCGTCGGTCTCGAACAAGTTGGAAAGCGTCTTGGGTGGACAGACGAAACGATTCGAAAAAGTGTACATATCGCAGTCGGACATTGGTCGCTACTAGCGGTCTGGTTAATGGATTCCTGGTACGTCGCGGCAGTTCCGCTCATCTTCTTCACGTTCGCGAACGCGGTCTTGTTATATAAAAGTCCATCACCGGTACATCAGACGGAACGGAAGTCTTTCGGAACGGTCTATTATCCAATCGCCTTACTCATCATTTTATACTTCTTCTTTGAGTCGGAACCGATTGCATTTTTAGCGGGATCACTCGTCCTCGCCTGGGGGGATGGAATGGCTGCATTGATTGGACGGAAGTACGGGACAGTCATCTATGATTTGTACGGTCAAAAGCGTTCCTTCCAAGGGAGCGTCGCCATGTTCTTAAGCTCGTATGCGGTCTTATTTTTATTGTTTTTGTGGAATGATGTCGTCATGTGGCAAGTGGTAACATATGGATTTATCATTTCCATCATCGCCACACTAACTGAAGCGATTTCATATCGAGATTGGGATAACTTTACAATTCCGATTGTAGTGGCTGTAGCGACATCGCTATTGTTATAAACTAATCATGACATTGTAAGAAAAACGTTGCTTGTCACGTCCGACAATCATTTGTATACTGTGTTTCGTACTGAAACCATTCAGTGACGTGCTCGGTACGAAGAAGATGTGATCGAGACACTTAAATAGAACGTAAAGGATTGAGTGAACGCATGAGCTTTTTACAGCAACTCCAGAGTATTATTCCGGCCGAGCGCGTCCTTCAAGACGAGCCGCTGTCGGCACACACGTATACAAAACTAGGCGGGAAAGCAGATTACTTCGTAGCCCCACACACGTACGAAGAAGTCCAAGCCGTCTTAGAACTAGCCCATCAGGAAGCAATGCCGTTCATGATCCTCGGGTTCGGTTCAAACTTGATTGTTCGCGACGGGGGAATTCGCGGAGTCGTTTTAAACTTGAATGAACTGAATACGATTCGTCGTGAAGAGAACCAACTCGTAGCGCAGGCTGGGGCAGCGATTATCGATGTCTCACGTCAAGCGCTTGCGGAAGGCTTATCCGGTCTTGAGTTCGCTTGTGGTATCCCTGGAACGGTCGGTGGCGCCGTCTATATGAACGCGGGTGCATATGGGGGAGAAACGAAAGACGTTATCACGTCTGCGACAGTATTGACATCGGACGGACAAGTACTTCATTTGTCAAAAGACGAATTAGAACTCGACTATCGCACGAGCCGTGTATCAAAAGAAGGGTTCATCGTGTTAGAAGCGACATTCGAGCTCGAACCGAAAAACTACGAATTGATCAAAGAAGTCATGGACGATTTGACGTATAAACGTGAGTCGAAGCAACCGCTCGAATATCCTTCGTGCGGAAGTGTCTTCAAACGTCCGCCAGGCTACTTTGCCGGCAAGTTGATTCAAGACTCTGGCCTTCAGGGCAAACGAATCGGAGGGGCGGAAGTATCGCTTAAGCACGCAGGATTCATCGTCAACATCGCGGAAGCGACAGCGACAGAATACATTTCGCTGATCCGTCACGTGCAAGCGACTGTTAAAGAGAAGTTCGAAGTGGAATTAGAACCGGAAGTGAAAATCATCGGGGAAGATATCGCTGTCGAAAACGCATAATGAGAAGAAGGGGCTGAGCGATTTTGTTCAGTCCCTTCTTTTATTTCATATATTTCATACGAAAAAGACGACGAGAACGGGCATCTCGTCGTCTTTCGATTACGCTTGTGTTTGTTTTGCGACTGCCTCATAGGCAGGGACGAACGGATACTCTAAATCACGAGCGACCGCTTCGTATGTGACCGTACCGTTGATAACGTTTAAGCCTTTAAGAAGGGCATCGTTTCCGAGGAGTGCCGGGAGCACACCTTTTTGTGCACATTCAATAATGTATGGCATCGTTGCGTTCGTAAGCCCCATTGTCGATGTGCGTGGCACGGCACCTGGCATGTTGGCGACGGCGTAATGTTGCACACCGTAACGTTCATACGTTGGCGCATCATGCGTTGTGATATGATCAATCGTTTCACAAATTCCACCTTGGTCAATGGCAACATCGACAATCACCGATCCTGGGGACATGCGTTGTACCATTTCTTCTGTGACAAGTTTCGGTGCTTTTGCTCCAGGAATCAAAACAGCACCGATGACGAGATCACTCTCAGCTACTTGTTTGGCGATATTGTATTTGTTCGAGATTAATGTGTTGATTGTGTTTCCGAACAAGTCGTCGATTTGACGAAGACGAGCTGGGCTGATGTCCATCAAGGTAACGCTTGCCCCGAGACCGATGGCGATACGCGCTGCGTTCGTTCCGACGACACCGCCCCCGATGACCGTGACGTTCGCACGAGGTACGCCCGGAAGACCTGACATGAGGATTCCTTTTCCACCGTGCGGTTTTTCGAGAATCTGTGCCCCGATTTGAGCAGCCATACGACCTGCGACTTCACTCATCGGTGTGAGAAGTGGTAACGTCCGGTCGACTTCGACCGTCTCATACGCGATAGCAGTGATGCCTGATTCGACGAGTGCTTTCGTTAATTCTGGTTCTGCCGCTAAGTGCAAATACGTGAAGAGCGTCAGATCAGGACGGAAGTATTGATATTCAGACGGCTGCGGTTCTTTCACTTTGAGCGCAAGTTTGACGCCTTCCCATACTTCTTTCGCCGTTTCGACGATTGTTGCACCGGCATCGATATATTCCATATTCGTGAAACCACTGCCGAGACCCGCATTTGTCTCGACGAAGACGTCATGACCAAGTTCCGTTAACATAAATGCACCCATCGGTGTCAAAGCCACCCGATTTTCATTGTTTTTAATCTCTTTTAATACCCCGATTTTCATGGAACATTCCCCTTTCATTCCGTTGACACAAATTGTTCACACCCCTAGTATAGACCCATTCGAAAACGCTGTCTTTATCATGGATTCTAAAAACGAAGACGCTCACTTTGTGAAAAAACACAAAGCGAACGTCTAGTCTTCTAATCGATATTGGCCGGCTTTAATCGCCAAATAAATCATGGACCGTTCGGGTAAGGAAACTTGCGTGATATTCGTCAACTCTTCGATGCGTCGAATCCGATACAAGACGGTATTCGGATGGATATGAAGGTGGGCGGCGACCCGCTTTACATTCCCATCGAAATAAAAATACCATTCGAGCGTCTTCACGAGTTCGGTCTGATGGGATGAGTCATATTGTTGCAACCGTTCGACGGTCGGATGGGTTTCCAGTCGAAGTCCGATGCGACGTGCGAGTTCCGGGACGAGTTGATAAATCCCAATCTGTTCGAAGGCGCGAGAAGTCGCGAGCTCAAGAGGAAACTTACGACGAAGTGTTGTGACACGTCGTGCCTCTTCCGCTGCGGCGTACAGCATGTCACTCTCGAAAAAGCGCCGACTGATTCCGAGTCGCGGCTCAGATTCAGTGAACTTGTCTTGAAGCAACTGTTCGAATCGTTCCGCCCAAGCGAGCAATTCCACTTCTTCATCGGAAAGTTCGGATTTCATGTAATGCCAGACGAGTAACTGCTGTCCATCGATGGCATGCAAGACCACTTCAATCGCCTCTTGGGTCGCGAGCACATAATGCAGACGTTCAGCGAGTTGCGGGGTGATCGGTTGAGCGCATTCGATAATCGTCAATCGACTGGCGACGGCGATGGGTGCGAGTTCGTTCAATCGTTCGCGATTGGTATCAGAGAGCGTCGGGGAAGCGAGGACATCTAACAAGAAGCGTTCAAGTTCCGCGCTAATGCGTCGCTCGTGCATCGCGATGGTCATGAGCAACTTCTTGGCAATGGTCGCTCCTTCTTGCAAGATAGCTAATTCTTGAGTGGTAAACGGATTCGTTCGAGCCAAGCTCCAAATATAACCGAGTACTTCGTCATGTTGTTTGATCACGATGGCGGCACGCTCACCGAGCCCGACAGCGAGCCGTGCTGGAATGACGACAGGCTCATCTTGGTCAATGACTTCTCGTAAAATCCCACTTTCCCATAAATCTTCAATGACAGCTTCTGGAACCCGACGACCGATGATCGTGGCGATTCTGGCCGGATCGGTCGAATCTGGATGGGTGCTGTACGCCAGCAACTGGTGGTGGCGATTTTCAATCGTGATGGGTGCTCGAATCGCTTGACCGATTGCTTCGGCGAGTGTATCGAGAGACTCATAAGATTTCTGCAAAAAAGGCATGTCGATTCCTCCTCTCTCTGAGTATAACTTCTTCTTTGTGAAACTTCACAAAAAGAATCGAAAGTGTGAGAAATGACATACCTTTAGTGGATTACATCGGGAAAAACAATCCGACAACGAGACCGAGCAACGCCCCGACGATGACTTGGAACGGCGTGTGCCCGACAAGTTCATTCAAAAGTGGAGTCTCGTGTTTGATGCCTTTGAAGTAATCATTCAATAACCGGGCCTGAAAACCGACCGCCTGCCGGACGCCGGTCGCATCATACATGACGATCGTGGCAAAGACGACAGCGAGGGCAAACATGCTCGAGTCGATCCCTTCCATACGTCCGATTGCCGTAGCGAGTGCGACGACCGTGGACGAGTGTGAGCTTGGCATGCCGCCTGAAGCGAACATGATTTCAATTTCAAAATCCCTTGTTTTAATAAGTTCGGTAACGAGTTTGGCCGCTTGGGCGATAAACCAAGCAAGAATCGCAGCGAGTAAAGGTTCGTTAAACATGCATTCACTTCCTGTCTGACATAGTAACTTCACTATACCCGAAAGCGGGACAGGCTAGACGTTAAGATTTCGTCAAAAAAAGGTGTCACGGACGGCTTGTCCATGACACCTTTTGGTCGATTTTTGTTACCCGACTACTCCTTCAGTTTCCTGAAGTTTCTCTGCAATGTTGTCGATGATATAACGGTTGCGTGGGTGTTCTTGACACTCTTTCGAGCATGAACGCATTTGTTTCGGTTCACACTCTTCACAACAGAAATGTTGCACATTGCACTCCGGGTTTGCACAATTAACGTAACGAACCGTCTCGGTTCCACAGTGCATGCAGTGTGAAACAACAGTCGGGTTCACAGAGTTAACAGGGACGTTGATGCGCTCGTCAAAGACGTAAAGCTCACCATCCCAGTTTTCACCTTTCGTCGCTTCGTCTTTTCCATACATCGCGACGCCACCTTTTAAGTGGAAGATGTTGTCGTGACCTTGGTCACGCATATATGCTGTAAATTTCTCGCAACGGACGCCACCAGTACAGTACGTGAGAAGTGTTTTTCCTTCGTAGAGGTCTTTGTTCTCTTCGAGCCATTCTGGCATGTAACGTGAAGCCTCTACATCGATTTTGATCGCGTTTTTAAAGTGACCAAGTTCGTACTCGTAGTTGTTACGGACGTCGAGGATGACGACATCATCACGATTCATCATCTCTTTCCATTCTGCTGGTTCGAGGTATGCACCATGTTGTTTCGGTACATCAAACTCACCATCAAAGCGCCACGTCACGAGCTCTTTCTTGTGACGGACAAAAATTTTCTTGAACGCATGCTCTTCGACTTCATCGATTTTGAACTCGATATCGCTGAAGAGTGGGTTTGCCTTCAAGTCGTTCATGTATTGCTCAGTTTGTTCCCAAGTACCAGAGCACGTCCCGTTGATTCCTTCGGAGGAAATCAAGATGCGTCCTTTGATGCCGAGGTCTTTACAATACTTCAAATGTTCTTGTGTGA
Organism: Exiguobacterium sp. s189; assembly: GCF_018617615.1. Taxonomy (NCBI): domain Bacteria; kingdom Bacillati; phylum Bacillota; class Bacilli; order Caryophanales; genus Exiguobacterium; species Exiguobacterium sp. s189. Next base: position 204,714 of record NZ_JACSKM010000004.1, read on the forward strand.
GTGTTTCTGGGTCTTCGATGTTGACGTACTTATAGTACAGCAAGACCCGCATTGGTTTTGTTTCCATGTTGTGTTGCTCCCCTGTGTTCAGTTTTTTGCAGGAAAACGAACGTTGGGTTGTGTCGTTCGACGAATAGACTTGCCTGCAACCACAAGTCCATTATTATATGATAAATATCACGACGAATTTTCGCAAATGGTTTTTAATTTTTTTTGACGAATGCAGGGAGATGCGTCTTGTAAATCGAATTCGGGTAATAGAGTAGTAGTAACGAAAGTTGAAGGTGGAACGACTATGCTCACTTCTCTCCAACAGTACATCATCCAATTAATCGAATGGCTTCAAAGCTTGCCTGGCGGTCCTTGGGCCGGACTCGGTGCTCCGTTTTTAGAAGCGATCTTTCCGTTTTTGCCACTCGTTTTAATCATTTCAGCGAATGCGGCAACATATGGGTTTTTGTTAGGGGTCCTTTTATCATGGATTGGGAACTTACTCGGAACGATTGTCGTCTTCGCAGCCGTCCGATATGTGTTTCGTAAACCGATGACACGCTGGCTCGAAAAACATAAAGCGGCTGTCTATTGGTTGGAACGAATCAATCATATGAGTCCGATTTCACTCGGGTTCTTGTATTCACTCCCGTTCATCCCAGTCAGTTTGATTACCTATTTGCTGGCGCTCATTCAGATGCCGCTCCGTACGTTCATTTTGGCGGCGGGATTCGGGAAACTACTCGTCGTCGTCATTTTCTCGGTCATCGGGGATCAATGGGAAGAATTTATCCAAAGCCCGTTTCGTTTATCGATGCTCGGTCTGCTTTTGGTCGCATTGTGGGCCATCAGTCGAGGACTAGAAGAAGTGCTCAAACGACGCGCTTTCAAAAAACGCAACGAGCAGTTGAAACAAGAGATGATCACTAAACGACAAACACCCCTTTGAACAAGGGGTGTTTGTCGTTTAAGACTGCTTTTTAAAACGCGGGAAATTGAATGCGATGGCAATTCCTCCGCAGATAAAGAGGAGGAACGGATAAAACATGAACGGGACGAGGTCCGGCGATGCGGTCTTCGTCAACTCTGCGGCGATGAGGAGTTGCGCTCCATATGGAAGAATCCCTTGTACACCACATGAGAAGATATCGAGTACGCTTGCTGATTTCTTCCGTTCGATATCATATTCGTCCGCAATGTTCGCGGCAAGTGGTCCGGCTACAAGAATAGAAATCGTATTGTTCGCGGTCGCTACGTTCGTCGCACTGACGAGACCCGCGATACTCCACTCGGCACCAGCACGTTTTTGAATCCGTGACGTCAGCGCATCACGTAAATACGTGAGTCCTCCGTTGTGCGAAATAAGACCGACGAGTCCGCCCATGAGTAACGTCAAGAACGAGATTTCAGCCATACCGACCATGCCATCGGCGATAGCGGTCACAAATGCTGTGACGGATAAGCTTCCGTCGAGAAGACCGATGATTCCTGTTAGCGTGATCCCTCCTAACAGGACGAGAATGACGTTCAGTCCCGTTAACGCCAGTCCGATGACCGCGAGATACGGAATGAGTTTATACCATTCGAATACGGCGACATCGACCGTCGATTCACCGTTCGACAAGACGGCGAGTAAAATCGTCGTGATGATGGCAGCTGGTAGCACGATCCAGAAGTTCGTTCGGAACTTATCGCGCATGTTCGTCCGTTGTGTCCTTACGGCAGCAATGGTCGTATCCGAAATGAATGAAAGGTTGTCTCCGAACATGGCTCCGCCGACCACTGCCGCGGCTGCGATGGCGACGTTCACACCACTTTCCTCATGAATACCGAGGGCAATCGGCGCAAGTGCCGCAATCGTTCCGGTCGATGTACCCATTGCCATTGAAATGAAAGCAGCAATGACGAATAGTCCACTTAAGAGAAGCGATGGGGGTAAAAGCGTCAACGCCGCGTTGACCGTCGCGTCGATGGCACCGATTGATTCGGCTACCGTTGAAAAGGCACCGGCCAGTAAGAAGATAAAAATCATAATGATGATTCCCGGATTTCCGGCACCTTGCGCGATGCGCTCGACGGTTTGAGTGGCACTTCCTTTTGTCATGAATGCTGCAACCATCAAGGCGATGATGGCCGCAACGAGTACAGGAAACTTATAGAAGTCCCCATAGTAGACACCCGCCCCGATGAAAAAGAGCAAGAAGACGAGTAACGGCAGAAGTGCCCACTTGTTTGCTGTTGGTTGTTCCAAAATAATCACCTCACTAAAAAATAAAAAGGACCTTTTTCTTGAGAAAAAGGTCCTTCGTGTGAAATACCCTTTTCATCTTTCGGACGTATGTCCGCTGGATTTGGCACAGGTTCCCCGCTGCCGAGACTTCATAGGGCCAGTCCCTCCGTCTCTCTCGATAAAAAGTTAAGTTATCCTATTATCAAACACGTTCCCTAACGTACCTGTTTCAAATCTAGTTGTCAACCTAAAAACTCCCCAATTCGATGTGAGAAAGGGGAGTTTACGTCGTTAAATTGTTGAAGTGCGCCACGCGGTTACGTCCTGCATATTTTCCACCAACATACAGGGCACGGTCCGCATTTCGAATCGTATCATCGAGACGCTTCTTCCCGAACGCTTCGATTGTGTCGACCCCGATGGACGCGGTGACAGAAATTTCATGGTGGTCGACATGAAACGGTTTCGCTTCGATTTGATGGCGAATCCGCTCCGTGATTTCGATCGCTTGGTTCATGTCACAATGATTGAGCAACAAAATAAATTCTTCGCCGCCATAACGTGCCGCAAAGTCATCGGGACGAAGTACCTGACGAATTCGTCGTCCGAACTCTTGTAACACATGGTCTCCGACCTGATGACCGTACGTATCGTTGATCTTTTTGAAAAAATCAATATCGAGCATGGCGACCGATATCGGATATACCGACATATCGGATATTTGTTGAATGCCATATTCATAAAACGCACGCGCATTGGCGAGAAGCGTTAAACTGTCCGTCCGACTCTCGGTATAGAGGCGGTCCCGTTCGTGACAACGGCTAATGGTCCGGTTGAACGATTTTAACAATTTGATGATTTCATGCTGAATAATCTTCGGATAACCGTATACAGGTTCTCCCGTCATGACAATCCATGTACGAATCTCTTCAATTTCCTCCGAGCGGACAGAAACAAAGCTGTGGTAATCGTCATGGAAGGCGTCAGAAAGGGAAGTATCCCATTCAAAGCGCATCTCATAATCGAGGACTTGCTCGATTGGCTGACTCATTTCAAGCAACGTAAAGACGATGGGTCGATCGATGGGCTGTCGCGTCTTTAAATCAAAGTACAGGGTGCGTTCAAACAATTTAAACTCGACATACCCTTCATCATAATGATTCAGCTGTTCGCATTGACTTAAAAACACTTCGATGGCTTGTGCCTCGCTCTGTGACAAGGAAACGGCCTCTTTCGCTTCATCGTATTGCTCAATCAAGGATTTAAATGCATCTTGTCGCTCTTTTTGAATGAGAAGCCGCTTGATGAAGAACGTCAACGCAGCGGCGATGCTACTGACGACGAGTAAGTTGGTCTCTCGGAAAAACGCTGCCGCTAAGATGAAAATCAAACTGACGACGTACGTATAGAACGCAATCTTCATAAAGTCGCTCAATGCGATGTCGACGCGGAACCACCATTTCACCTGATACTTTTGAAACACCGTGTTTAAGAAGATGGCAAGGAACAATCCAGCGAGCGGCACGAACGAATCTTGCGAATAAAAGTTGAGACTGGTCTCCCCACCTAGGGCGAGATAGACAGCTGCTGGTATGACGATCTCTAAGTACGCCGTAATGGCATTCCACGGATATGTGAACCGGAAGCGACGGATGGCGACTTTCGGTCTCAAGTTGGCGAATTGAAAGACGAACACCCCGATTTGGTTGACGATGAGTGCTGTTTCAAATCCAAAGAATAAAAATAAGATTAAAACGATACTTTCAGAAAATGTGAAGTACACACCTTTGACTTCGATCGAGTCGAGTTGAAAAATGATGACAAGCAACGAAATTAAAATAAATGACAACGAATCGATTGTTGGGGCGTGTAGGATATCCAATGCAAATAGTGCGATGGTGAAGATGAACAGGGCACTCCATATACTCCAACCGAGCACGGACATCTTACGAAAGTGGTTCATGTGTTCCCTCCTAGCATGGGACATTTCAAGATCTAATAGTAAAGATTCGTCACGATTTCATGTGAGTCCTGCTTCTGTCCAATGATGCTTGAATTCTAGCATTGAGTATACACGGAATATCCTCTATAATGAAATTGCTTTTCAACCGCATAGACGAATGTCGATGAAAAAGAGAGTAACGATGGTTTAGTCAACAAAGCGACCTGGGGATTGGTGAGAGCCTAGGCTGACAAACGTCGCGAAACGCACTTTTGAGATGCTATCCGAAACGAGAGTAGGCATAGCCGGAGGGAACCGTTATCACCATAAAGCGGTCTGCATCATGCAGGCAAGAAGAGTGGTACCGCGGGAATTCCCGTCTCTTTGCATCTATGCAAAGGGCGTTTTTTTTTATGAGTTGTGATACGAAGAAGGAGGACATACAAATGAGTTATGAACGCAAGTACGCAGAAGCGTTATCACGTGTCATCGGAGACGAGCTCACGATTGACCAGATTGAAGCATTGATTGAGAAGCCGAAACACGAGGCACATGGTGACCTCGCGTTCCCATGTTTCCAATTGGCGAAAGCCTACCGTAAAGCACCTGTCATGATTGCGACAGATATCGCGAATGACTTGAACGATGAACTGTTCACAAAAGTCGAGGCAGCGGGACCTTACGTCAACGTCTTCTTGAGCCGTGACGTCGTGTCACAAGAAATCATCAACACGGTGCTCGATGAAAAGTCAGAGTACGCGACACATGCAACACGCAACGAAACGATTGTGACGGACTTCTCGTCACCGAACATTGCGAAACCGTTCTCGATGGGTCACTTACGTTCGACGGTGATCGGGAATGCGATCAACCAAATCGCACGTAAAAACGGATATGACGTTGTCGGCGTCAACCACCTCGGTGACTGGGGTACACAGTTCGGGAAATTGATGGTCGCCTACAAGAAGTGGGGCGATGAGGAAGCGGTACGTGCCAATCCGATCGCAGAACTCTTGAAATTATATGTTCATTTCCATGAAGAAGCGAAGACACAACCAGAACTCGAAGACGAAGGTCGCGCGTGGTTCAAGAAGCTTGAAGACGGCGATGCGGAAGCGACAGAGCTTTGGCAATGGTTCCGTGACGAGTCACTCAAGGAGTTTCAAAAAGTATACGACCTCCTCGGTGTGAAGTTCGAGAGCTTCAATGGTGAGGCGTTCTACAATGATAAGATGGGACGCGTCGTCGAGATGCTCGAAGAAAAAAACCTCTTAGTCGAAAGTGAGGGCGCCATGGTCGTCTCGCTCGAAGAAGAGAACTTGCCACCATGCTTAATCAAGAAGAAAGATGGCGCGACATTGTACGCGACACGCGACTTGGCAGCAGCAATCTATCGCTACGAAACGTACAACTTCGTGCAAGCGAACTATGTCGTCGGTGGCGAACAGGCGCTTCACTTCAAACAACTCTTCTCGGTTCTTCGTAAGCTCGGCTACGACTTCGTCGATGGCATGCATCACGTACCGTTCGGCTTGATCTTGCAAGAAGGGAAGAAGATGTCGACACGTAAAGGGCGCATCGTTCTTCTTGAGGAAGTGTTGAAAGAAGCAATTGAAAAAGCACAAGCGAACATCGAACAGAAGAATCCGGACCTTGCGAACGCAGAAGACGTCGCACGCATGGTCGGTGTCGGAGCGGTCGTCTTCCACGACTTGAAGAACGAACGCATCAACAACATCGAATTCGATCTCGACAGCATGCTCAAGTTCGAAGGAGAGACAGGACCTTACGTCCAATACACGAACGCTCGTGCGAACTCACTCCTCCGTAAAGGGAACTACGATGGTTCACCGTTCACTGGTGCAGACGATGACTACTCATGGGGTGTCGTCACGATGCTCAACGCGTTCCCGCACGTCATCACGCGTGCACATGAACGTCGCGAACCATCTATCATCAGCCGTTATGTACTTGACCTCGCGCAAGCGTTCAACAAGTATTACGGTCATGTCCGTGTCTTAGAAGAAGATGCAGGCAAACAATCGCGTCTCGCACTCGTGAAGGCAGTGACACTCGTATTGACGGAAGGACTCCGTTTACTCGGTGTCGAAGCTCCGGAAGAAATGTAAGACAGACGAAAGGACCTCAAAAAATTGAGGTCCTTTTCGTATGCTCACACTTTCATCCGCGTCACCGTTCGGGCTTCCGTGTCATAGAGACACCATTCCCGGTCAAAGATGATGGCACCGACATTGATAACATATCGTTTCTTCTTCAAATGGAACGGTGTCCCGATTTCCCACGGCAAGGATCTTCCTTTCCGGTAAATCCCGGGAATATGACTATGTCCGATGAAGACGAGCGGATATTTCCCTTTCTCGACAACCGGTTCCCAGTCTTCATTCCACTTGACTTGATGCCCATGTAAAAAACGTGCTTCTCCAAGAGTCGTCTGTTCCGGTAATAAGGAAATCCGTGTTTTCACGGGATGGTCGATGACGAGCACCTCGTCGATTCGCTCCTCCTGATTACCACGAAGACTCGGGAACGTCAGCAATGCTTCGTAATTCGGATCATACGTCACGACGTCTTCCACATGATGAAAGCGTTCGTGACGTCGTTTTTTCCCGATGTGGCATTCATACAGGTCGCCGAGACAGAGAATATGCTCGGTTTCTCGCCGGACGTCATCGAGAACCGCCTTCAAATCATCAAACGAACCGTGTGGGTCACTGATGATCGCGAGTTTCATCGGAAGTTCGTGAATTGGGCGTCGACAGACAATTCGAGTTCACGAACGAGCTGCATGACAGCTTGAAGATCGTCACGCGATTTCCCCGTGACACGGATTTGATCGTCTTGAATTTGCGATTTGACTTTAAGTTTTGATTCCTTGATGGCGTTGTTGATTTTTTTCGCGTCATCTTTGTCGATCCCGCTCTTCAATTTCACACGTTGGCGAACCGTGCCGCCGAGTGCGTTCTCTACTTTTTGATAGTCGAGGTTTTTTGTCGGGACACCGCGCTTGATCAACTTCGTGATTAAGACGTCCTTTAATTGCTCAAGTTTGTAGTCGTCATCCGAGATGAGGACGAGGTCGCCGTTGTCGAGCGACATCTCACTTTTTGAGCCTTTGAAGTCGTAACGGTTTAAAATTTCCTTCTCCGCGATTTGAATCGCGTTCTTCACTTCTTCAAGATTCATTTCGGACACGATATCGAAAGAATTGTCTTTTGCCATGTTTCATCCATCCTTTGTGTGGTTTTGTTATAATGATAGCAGATTTGAAGCAGTGAAGGAGTGAAGAGATGGAACGTACAATGGATCAACACACACAAGCAGACTTAGATCACGTTGCCTATCACGGGAAAGACCTTGGGGTGACGTTTAAAGGGGAACAGATTCGACTACGTGTCTGGTCTCCGGTAGCGGAACAGATGTCGGTCAAGTTATATCGCACAGCCCGTGCCCGCAAGTTTGATCGACTCGAACTCGAACCGGCTGAGAAAGGGACGTGGGTCATTGAACTCGACCGTGCCTTGTTCGAAGGTCAATTTTATGTATTTGAAGCAATGATTGATGGGAAGAAAGTGGAATCACTCGACCCTTATGCAAAAGTCGTCGGAGTGAATGGGAAGCGTGGATGTCTGCTTGACCCGGCATCCTTGAACCCGGACCATTGGATTAAAGAACGTCCGCTATTCAATTCTTCACAAGAAGCGGTCATTTACGAAGCGCACGTACGTGATTTGACGAGTCATCCAGAGAGCGGGGCCATGCATCGTGGGAAGTTCTTGGGGATGACCGAGACGGGCACGACGACCACGAGCGGTTACCCGACCGGACTCGATTACATCACATCGCTCGGTATCACACATCTTCAATTGATGCCATTCTTTGACTATGGGTCGGTGAACGAATCACGCGAGAGCGAAGATAACTATAACTGGGGATATGATCCGGTGCATTACTTTGCGGTCGAAGGATCATACGCCTCGTCAGCAGACGATCCGGCGACACGAATTATTGAACTAAAAGCGATGATTCAAGCCCTCCACGATCGGGGCATTCGTGTCATCATGGACGTCGTCTTCAACCATACGTACGATGCGTTGACGACACCGCTCGGTCAATTCGTCCCTGATTATTACTATCGACTAAATGAGGACGGAACACTCGCGGACGGTTCGGCATGTGGGAATGACACGGCATCTGAGCGTGCGATGATGCGTAAGCTCATGGTCGAATGTGTCACATATTGGGCGAAGGAATTCATGATTGACGGATTCCGTTTCGACTTGATGGGATTACATGATGTGAAGACGATGAATCAAATTCGGAAGGCGCTTGATCGCGTCGACCCGTCCATCCTGGTCATCGGAGAAGGTTGGGATTTAGATACGCCACTCCCTGTCCGTAAAAAAGCGAATCAACACAATGCGCACAAGATGCCACGAATCGCGCAATTTAATGATGGGATTCGAGATGGTGTCCGTGGAGACGTATTTATCGAAGACTTACCAGGCTGGGTGAGCGGCAATACAGACATGACGGCTGACGTGAAGCGAGGAATCGCTGGCGGAATTACGAGCCAAAGTTTTGCCGATGAACCGAACCAGGTCGTCAACTATGTTGAATGTCACGATAACTTGACGCTTTGGGACAAGTTGTCCGTGACGAATCCAGAAGATGATGAGACGACGCGTCGCCGCCGTCATCGCTTGGCGACATCCATCGTACTTCTCGGACAAGGGATTCCGTTCCTCCACAGTGGGCAAGAGTTCTTCCGCACAAAAGATGGGGACGAGAATAGTTTTAACTCAGGCGAGGTCGTCAACCGTGTCGATTGGACACGTGCAGAACAAGAAGCACCGAGTGTGGAATATGTGAAAGGTCTCTTGCGCCTGCGGAAACAGTATCCGCTCTTCCGACTCGAGAACACGGAACAGATTCGGAAACACTTGCGCTTCTTCGATGAGGAAGAAGGCGTGATTGCATTCGAGTTGAGCCGCCACGTCGAAGGGTATGTAGAACGACATGTCGTGTATCATAACGCGTTAGAGGAAGCGGTCGAGATTAAACTTCCGTCCGGTAAATTTGAAGTAAACGTGGAAGACCATACCGTCAATCTGACGGCGCCGCGTCAAATTGAAGACCGTCATATGACAGTCGCACCACTATCGACACTCGTGGTGACGGAACGTCGTCCGGACTACAGCAAATACGCTGTTGCTGGAGGTGCAGCACTCGCCGTGCTCGGTGGTCTCTGGTACGTATCGAAAAAACGAAAACGTAAAGAACAGTAACCAAAAAAGGAGACGTTAATCCGTCTCCTTTGGTGTGTCTTCCTCTGTTTGAGATGCCTCGAGTTGCATCATTTTTTGAACGAGAATATGCTTTGGCATATGCATCAATTCTTCGAGCGGGACGTTCAACTTTTTCGCAAGCTCAACCGCGGTCTCTGGTGATAATTGTAATGGGCGCATCGGTATACTCCTTTCTGAACCATTCATCTATACCGACAGTATACAGGAAAATCGAAAATGTGTTGAACGAACACATTCAAAATCGAATTTCGCTTCGGTCGTTGCTAAGCTGAAATTAGGAAGTGATCAAATGTACAAACAAACAGCAGACTTTCAATTTCATCAAACGATCGAATGGTTAGAACGTGTCGGTGAAGGTTGGATGTTGTACTTGGCGCAAACCGGATTTTTGTTCTTTGACGAGTCGTCCCAAATTCGCTGGGAGATTGACTGGACTTGGACACCGTGCGCCCTATATGTGGAGCCGAATGCGACGCGTGCCGTGGCATGGTTCCGAGAAAAAGGACTTTACGGAGTCATTGATTTACAAAAAGGACAGATGGAGACGCATGCGATTCCACAACGTTTTAACGGTGACTGGTTTAGCAATTTGCACTATTGGCAATGCGATGACATCTTCTTATATTCAGCCGAATCGGATGTCGTGGCTTTGAACCTCCACGATCATACGTTTCGATATAGTCGCTACGAAGAAGTTCCGCTCTTTGGGAACATCATCGAGTTGGCGTATCAGGGGACGTATGATTTTGAACGATTCACACCTGAAACATGTGTGACCTTATTTGATGAAAACACGCATCACTTTTTAGTGGAGAATGTGAAAACAAATGAGCACTGGCGTATTCCGTATGAAGGGGACCGTGAAACGGTCATCCTCGATCAAGTCGGCGAAACGACGGCAATCACTTCGACCGAAGCGTTCCAACTGTTTCGTCGAGAAGAAGAATTGTTTTGTTCGACGGTGTGCGCGGACAACCAATTACTGAAGGTCATGCTGTTAGATGACCGAGGAGACCGACTCGTCGTCTTATCCGCACCGCCACGATTTTGCCATAGTTGGCTTCAAGTCTTTGAGCGACAAGAATCCTGAACCCGAAACAGGTTCAGGAATTTTTTGTGAAGTGATGATGAATGAAGAGAGAAACGGGAAGTAGATGGTTAGATAGGGAGGAGTGACAAGGATGGAATGGTTAGGTAGGCAGTTGGTTCGCTTTCGATATGGAGTACTACTCATTTGGACGATCTTACTTGCGGGGTCGGTCTATTTTGGACTGCAGCTCCCAGGTGAGTTGCGAGGAAACGGCTTCGCGATTCAAGACGGGCGATTCCAACAAGTAGAGGACACGTTGAATGAACGATTCGATCGTGCAGGTGCCTCGATGATCGTCTTGTTTGAAGGCGGAGAAATAGAAACGGTCATGGACGAACAACAAGAACGGTTCGAGGCAATTCGGTCGATTGATGGTGTGATTACGCCATCTGAGAATCCAGATGCTCGTTCAGGGGACGTTTCGTACTTTGTGCTTGAATTCGAAGACTATGAAGCAGCCGAATCTTCGATTGATGCGGTTCGTGACGCCCTCATCACAGACACGGATACAGAAGTGCGGTTGACCGGGGAACCGGTATTTGCAGACGACTTGAACGAAGCGTCGAAAAATGACTTGATTCGAGCAGAATTGATCGGGATTCCGGTTGCTCTCGTCGTATTGTTACTTGTTTTCGGAACGCCGCTCGCGGCACTCATGCCGTTGCTCGTCGGACTCATCACGTTCATCGTAGCGGCAGGCTCTTTATTCTTTTTTGCGCAAAACATGGAATTATCCATATTCGTCTTGAACGCCGTGGCGATGATCGCCATTGCGCTCGGGATTGATTTCTCATTGCTCCTCGTCAATCGGTATCGTGAAGAGTTGACGCGTGGACAATCGAGAGAAGAAGCCATCGTCCGGACGGTGGCGACGGCAGGACGCTCGATTCTCTTTTCTGGACTATGCGTATTCGTCGGATTGGCCGGTCTACTCTTTATCCAGGTCGATGTCTTCCAGGCAGTCGCGCTCGGTGCGCTCATTGCTGTCGCGGGGGCTGTTTTGTCCGCACTGACACTCTTGCCGTCATCTCTATATTTAGTCGGGGATGCCTTGAATAAAGGGAGAATCATCAAGTCTGACGAGATAAAGTCTGAAAAGCGTTGGCAAAAACTTGCCCGTTTCGTCATGAAGCGGCCTGTGACAATGACGCTCGTTGCTTTATTGTTACTGTTACCGAGTCTTTGGTTCGTCCGTGACTTAGAGCTGAACATTCCGGACGCAGATGCGCTCCCAACTTCGTATGAATCACGGGCGGCACTTGAACGATTTGATGAAGTGTTCGGAGAAAACTCAACCGATGCGGTCATTTTGTTCGAAGCGAATGATTTGACGGACCCGATGATTTTAGAAGAACTGACAACGCTCACGGATGAGTTAAACGAAGTGGGAATTGTCGATAACGTCTCAACCTTTTTGACGACGTCCGGTTTGACACCGGAAGCCTTCACACAACTCGTCGAGGCGGCACCGGAACAACTCGCTCCGCTTGAACGGCTGGTCACGCTTGATGGGAATACGGATCTCGCCCTCGTCAACGTGAGTTTCGATGTACCACCGAGTGACAAAGAAGCACAGGCATTTGTCCGCGATTGGCGAGACCAAGGATTTGAGGTCGGTGGACCGGCTGCCTTTAACGAAGAGATTTATGATGAGATTTACGACAGCATCCCATATGCAGTGATCACCGTCATTTTGGCGACGTTCTTCATTCTCATGTGGGCATTCCGATCCATTTTGATTCCAATCAAAGCCATTCTCATGAATGTACTCGGTCTCGGAGCAACGTTCGGCTTACTCGTCATCATTTTTGAATCCGGATATATCTATGATGCGGAGACCATCAGCATTTTGACACCGGTATTTATCTTCTCACTCGTCTTCGGATTGTCGATGGACTATGAGGTGTTCCTCGTTTCACGAATCGAGGAATACTACCGGGAGACAGGTGACAACGACTATGCGACAGAGATGGGACTGGCGAAAACGAGTAAGATCATTACCTCGGCTGCCATCATCATGATTGTCGTGACCGGTGCGTTTGCCTTTACGGGTGTCAGCCCGATCAAACAGCTCGGTGTCGGGATTGCCCTCGCCATCTTCATCGATGCGACGATCATCCGAATCCTGCTCGTTCCATCTCTTATGAAACTGTTTGGGGATTGGAACTGGTGGTGGTTCGGTAAGAAAGATTTACCGAAACGTAACATGCACTAAAGGTAAAATTCATGAACTGAATCAAAATGTGTGGTAAACTACGTACAAGATTACGCGCAATTTGAGAAAGGAAGGTCTTTATGGATACCGAGAGGACGTGGCCTCTGTTCCAACTTCCGGACTTCTAGCGTTGAATGATCACTATGACGTGTATCAATCAACAAACGGAAGATCGGAGATGGAACAGATGGAACCGCAGCTACGACTGAGGATCCTCCTCTCCGTCAAGAACGGGGAGGACAATCGGAATGAAACGAGTTGCTACCATAGTGCTCGGAACGCTGATCATGGCGTTCGGTTATTATTATTTGAATGAACAGTTTGGTTTGGCGGAAGGTGGATTCGTCGGGTTATCGCTACTCGGTCGCTATCTATTTGATATCGACCCGGCGATCTCGATGATCGTGCTCGACATCCCATTTTTTATCATCGCCTTATGGTGGAAAGGATGGCGTTTTGTCGGGCAGGCGGTGTTAGCCGCTTCGTCCCTTTCGCTCAGTTATGCGATGTGGGACCGTCTCGATTTGCTCACGTTTGATATTCAAGTATGGCCAGCGACGTTATTCGCTGCGATCGCAAGTGGGATTGTGACCGGATATGGTCTCGGTCTCGTCTTGAAGTCAGGCGGAGCGACCGGTGGCGACGACTTATTCGCCCTCGGATTATCGAAATGGACAGGCGTGTCAGTCGGTACGATTTTAATTATCTTTGATGTGATCGTCCTTGGGATTTCACTCATTTATTTACCATTATCGAACGCGTTGTATACGCTCGTCGCGGTGTCAATCGCCGGACGGGTCGTCACCAAGATGCTCGTCGTCGATGAGCCGAAAGCGACACCTGTCGTACCAAATTGGACACCAAAAAACGATCTCGCGTGAGATCGTTTTTTTAGTTCATTGAAGCGGCGATGGCAAACAAATCCTGCTTCGAAAGTTGATGTCCACTGTAGTCGATTGCGTATTCGACGCCATCTCGTTGCCAGCTGAGAATGGTGAGTTCATCGGACTCATTGACGTAGACAGGAGAACCTTGAACGGTTTGTGCGTAAGGTTCCCACTCTTCGACATGGTGCCATCCGAGTTCCGTGGTCGCCCATATGCTCATAGACTCCTCTTCATTTTCATAGACGAGTTCGACTTTCCCTAGGCTGACAAGATGTGCGTATTCAGTCTCTGCAACAAAGGGGAGGTGTGTGGGACCGTGAACCTCGAATGGAACGAAAGAAGTCGTTGCGTGAATGGGTAGAGGGACTTCGCTTCGACCGATCAAGAGTAGGATGAAACTTATGCCAAGGATGCCTTTAAAAATGAACCGGCCTTTTCGGTCTTTCGGTAGTAAAGACATGATCAACGTTCACCTCACTGAACAATTTGTAAACTTAGTATAAATGATAGATTTGGTTAAAACATACAAAAAATAACACTTTTTCATTCATAATGGTATCATAGGAATTGACATTGAAGTGAGAGGTGCATCTTATGAAAAATCGAAATATTGTCAACTTTAGTATCCTCGTATTACTCATGGCAGTGATGGTCGTGAACAACGTTGATGGCCTACATACGCTCAAGACATTGGTAAACGTTCTTGCAATCTTGACGTTATCTGTCATCGGAGTTGTATACGTGACAAACTATGCAAAAAATAAGAAACAGGCAATGTGATGAGATAGGTGGCTGACGCTACCTATTTTTCTTTTTTGTTATTTGTGCTAAACCTCACAGCGTATGCCATCATCATCTATTACACTGATGGATGAAGGAGTGAAGTTTCATGAAATGGATGATTCCAACACAACATGGGGCATGGTCGATGCTCATTTTGCCGTTCGTTCTTGGAGGAACGGTCGGAGGATGGACGTGGACACATGTGCCTTTTGCCATTGCATGGCTATTTGTTTATATGGGAACATTCTTCTTGTTCCAATACATCAAACAACGTAAGAAATCGCGTGAGCTTTTACGCACAGTGATGATCTATCTGATGATTGCTACATTATCCGTCATTCCAGTCCTATGGATGCAATGGAGTCTCATCTGGTTCGCTTTTGCGATGATTCCATTCGGTCTCGTGAACGCCTACTTTGCCAAAATCAAAGATGAGCGAAACGTGTGGAACGACGTCAGTGCCGTCACGTCATTCTGTATCGGAGGAATGGCGAGTTATTACCACGGAACACACGTCTTTGATGAAACGATTATATGGGTATTCGTTTTACCATACCTCTATTTCCTCGGAAGCATCTTTTTCGTCAAGACGATGATCCGTGAAAAGCAGAGCCTCACGTATCGAAACCTTTCGTGGGGATATCATATGTTACTAATCATCGTTTTCATTACACTAGGTTATCCTCTAATCGCATTGGCTTATTCACCGAGCCTGATACGCGCTGTTTGGTTCTACGGCAAAAAGATCCCAATCATGAAGATTGGGATTGTGGAAATCGCGAATTCTATATTCGTACTGACGTGTCTTGCGACCTATCTTTTGATTTAGTTCGTAGACGAAGAAGTACTCGCAATGACGGCGGCAGTTGTCGCAGCGGTCATTGCTTGTTGCATCGCCAGCAAATGGGCGAAGGTCCCGTGTAGCAACAAATCATTCGCTTCTCCCGTGATGTGGTCGGCAGCTACGAGTTGAAGCGCGACAAGCACGCTATGTGTGTTGAACCAGCGCTGTTTGTCTTTTTCGGCATTCACGATTTCTTGAATGGCGTGTACGCCATCACTATTCGGTTCCGCGACAATGCTCAATAAAGCGAGCGCCGGCAAATGTTCACGACGAATGGATAGTTGTACGTCATCTAACTTTGATTTCCATGCCAACAGTCGGGAGACCGCTTCGTCTGGAGAAGATTCGCTAAACGTCAAAAGATGCGAGACGAGTTGCAGTTCGTTCGATTTCGGTAGTCGGTCTTTCAATAAGGTGTAATGCTGCTCGATCCGTTCGTTTAAATCGATGACGTCGTCAAACGCTTGCACGAGTACGAGTGCCGATAACAAGTCTTCCTCGCTCGTCAACCAAGGATGGTGTTGTTTGAACGTTTGATATAAGTCAGTCGCCTCATCGAGTCGTCGTTCAGGTTCATCTACATTGATCAGTTGATTCGCTAAAAAAGGTCGTAATGAACTGAAACGGAAATGCTTTCGGTCGAGTAACGTATCGAGTCGAAGGGCCTCGTCGATCGCGGTTCCGATGTCCTCATATTTGGCATCGAGAAATGAGAGCCAGACTAGGTTTTGACTGCCTCGAAACTTTGAAAACATCTTCGTCTTTTGTTTCAATGTATCGCGTGCGTTCGAAAATCGAGATGCCTCGAATGGGGTATCGTGAATCGCATAATGAATGGCCATCAAGCGCCGAAAGTCATCCGTTAGCTCCCACTTCGTCGCGTCCTTGATGGCGTCTAACGCTTCTACATATCGTTCATAACGTGTCATATCAAATCGCCTCCTTTGTCAACATTACGAGGTAGAGTAAAAGATGTTTCAAAAAAAGCCGCCCGGAAATGTTCCGGACGGCTTTTCATTATTGTACTTGTGTATACAGTTTTTGCATGTACTCGTTCACTTCGTCTGCCGCTTGGAACATCATGAATGAATGTTGCAAGATGATTTCTGGTGAGAAACCGAGATCGAGGTCGAGTGTTGATGCGAGCGTGACATCACGATCGCTGTCGAGTACGCAACGGAAGTATTTGAACTCCTGGTTGAACTCGTTCAAGGCATTTAGAATCGGTAAGTCTTCTACGTAGTCTGGGACGTGCGTGACGGTCGCAGCATATAACTCAGCATCTGTCGTCTTTTTGTTAAAAGCGATAATCATAACGGGCTGAGCCCCGGATTTTGTTGTTTCACGCGTCAAAAACGTGACGTGCGTTTCAGTGTCGCTCTCTTTGAACGTCATGTTGCGTTCAGCGGCGAGCGCTCTAAATGATTCTACTTTTTCTTCGAAGTTCACAAGGAAATCCCCCTTAGTAAGTCGTTACTCTAACTTTCCCCCATTTGGACGGGGAAAGCAAGGGGAACTAGCGTTTCATCAACATTTTAATGGCTTCTTCGACCGTTTCTGACGTATCTTCGCCATCCGCTTGCGCTGTAATGATGCATTGTTCCAAGTTCTTGGCCACAATGATGGTCGATGCGCGGTCGAGGGCGGAACGTGCGGCGCTTAGTTGTGTCACAACGTCACGACACTCTTTCCCTTCCTCCATCATGCGAATGATTGCACGAATTTGTCCTTCTACCCGTTTCATACGATTCAATACTTTCGGGTCGTATTGATACTGTTCCATATCCTTCACCTCTATAGTATAAATTGTTCAGTTACCCAACTATTTATTGTGTAGGCTCATCTTAATACATGGGGGAGTATGTGTCGAGCACCAACTACTTTATGAAGGTGTGATGAAAAATTCTACATTTCGTCAAACTTATTTCTTGCATTTGAATACCTAAGGGGGTATATTAATGACGTGGAAGCGAAATGTTCAATAAATCACAAACTTTATTGAGCGCCAGCTACCAAGCCGAATGGTATAGATGGAATCGAAAATAGAAAGGTGAATTAATGATGAAAGCATCTGCTTTAAAACGTCAAATGGACTTTGAAGTGCCAGTAAACATCGTCGACGTTCGTGAACGCGACGAGTTTCAAGAAGCGCATATCGAAGGTGCCAAAAACTATCCGTTATCAGAAATGACAACATGGATCGACACACTCGACCCTGCTGAAGAATATGTCGTTCTTTGCCGCTCTGGTGCACGTAGCACGCAAGCAACTTGGCAAATGGAGGCAAAAGGCTATAAAGTGGTCAATATAGAAGATGGCTTGATGAGTTGGCCAGGAGAAGTCGTCAGAGGAGGAAATGGACAATGAGTAAAAAAATCGTAATCGTCGGTGGAGTAGCGGGTGGTGCATCTGCAGCAGCGCGTCTTCGTCGCTTAAATGAAGAAAATCAAATCGTCATGTTCGACCGTGGGGAGTACATCTCATTTGCTAACTGTGGTCTCCCATACTACATCGGGGACGTCATTCAAGATCGTCAAAAATTGCTTGTTCAAACGGTTGAAGGAATGAACAAACGTTTCCAACTCGATATCCGCAACTTGACGGAAGTGGTTCAAATTAACCGTGACGAGAAAACGGTGACGGTGAAACACGTTCAAACAGGCGAAACGTACGATGAGTCATACGATGTCCTCATCCTTTCACCGGGAGCGAAGCCGATTCGTCCGAACATCCCTGGAATCGACGAGGCAGAAGACATTTTCACACTTCGTAACATTCCAGATACAGATAAAATCCGTGGCTATGTCGATGACAAAGCACCAAAACACGCGACTGTGATTGGTGGGGGCTTCATCGGAATCGAAATGGCAGAGAACTTACGTGAGCGTGGGGTTGATGTGACACTCGTTGAGATGGCAGACCAAGTCATGACGCCACTCGACCGTGAGATGGTCGCTCCAATTCATGAACATTTACGTCTTCACGGCGTAGAACTCCAATTGTCAGATGGCGTTTCTTCATTCTCTGAAAAAGGGAAGAAAGTTCATTTGACGAGCGGTCGTGTCATCGATACAGATATGGTCATCATGTCGATCGGGGTCACACCGGAGTCGACGATTGCGCGTGAAGCGGGACTTGAAACAGGTACGCGCGGCGCGATTCGTGTGAACGAAAAAATGCTCACATCTGATCCATCGATTTACGCGATTGGGGATGCGGTCGAAGTGCTCGACTATGTCTTCCAAGAACCAACAGTCGTCCCACTCGCATGGCCAGCGAACCGTCAAGGCCGTCTCGTTGCCGATATCATCAATGGTCGTGACGTGAAATATAACGGGACGATGGGAACGGGAATCGCGAAAGTGTTTGATATGACGGTCGCATCGACTGGTTGGAACGAGAAACGTTTAAAAGCGGCTGGAAAGACGTATGAAGCCGTTCACGTACACCCGGGATCGCATGCCGGATACTATCCAGGATCGACACCAGTGTCACTCAAACTCTTATTCCACCCAACAACGGGTGAGATTTACGGCGCACAAGGTGTCGGGATCAACGGAGTCGACAAGCGAATCGACGTCATCGCGACAGCGATGAAAGGTGGTTTGACGGTCCTCGACCTTCCTGACCTCGAACTCAGTTACGCACCACCGTTTAGCTCAGCGAAAGATCCCGTCAACATGATTGGGTATGTCGCTTCTAACGTTGTACTTGGTGATAACGAAGTCGTGCATTGGGATGAAATCGATGAGCTCGTGAAGAACGGAGCGACGTTACTTGACGTTCGTGACGAATCGGAACATGAACTCGGGAAGATTCCAGGATCGATCAACGTGCCACTCAATTCATTACGTGAAAACTTGGATGACTATGACCGGAGCGAAACGATTTATGTGACGTGCCAAGTCGGTCTTCGTGGATATCTCGCATCACGCATCTTGCGTCAAAACGGCTTCAAGGTGAAAAACTTGAGCGGTGGCTATAAAACATGGTCACAAATCAATCGTGATTTCGAGGCGCTTGAAGAAGCGAACACATCAAATGAAACAGCGGCTACCGTTGTAGAGGAGGAGCCAACACAAATGACGAATGCACCAATCGGTGAAGCGGTCATCTTAGACACATGTGGTCTACAGTGCCCGGGACCTATTTTAGAAGTGAATAAGAAAGTTGCAGAACTCGGAGAAGGCGAAACACTTCGTGTCCTCGCAAGTGACCCAGGGTTCTTCGCAGATATCGAAGCATGGGCGAAGAAGACAGGTAACAAACTTGTCTCGAAACAATTCGTCAACGGACGAGTAGAAGCCATCCTTCAAAAAGGACAAGGACCAGTTGCACCACAAGCGGGCGCTCCAACAGGAGACGGCGCGTCAATGGTCGTCTTCAGCGGTGACCTCGACCGTGCGCTCGCATCGCTCATCATTGCGCAAGGTGCTGCAGCGATGGGGAAAGAAGTAACGATGTTCTTCACATTCTGGGGACTCAATGTCATCCGCAAACCGGACGCGCCGGAAGTGAAAAAACAAGGTCTTGAGAAAATGTTTGGCATGATGATGCCAGGACATGCTGGCGAACTCCCACTCTCGAACATGAACTTCGGTGGTGTCGGTCAAAAAATGATGAAGAAGGTCATGAGCGACAAAAACGTTCCTTCTGTCGAAGAGATGATCAAGTCAGCTCAAGAGGCCGGCGTGAAGATGGTAGCTTGCACGATGTCGATGGATGTCATGGGCATTAAAGAAGAAGAGTTGATTGATGGGGTCGACCTCGGCGGTGTTGCGGCGTATCTTGGCGCAGCAGAAGGCGGCAACTTAAACCTCTTTATCTAAATGAAACTGTATAACGAATCGGGTTGCGACGGGCAATCCGATTCGTTTTTTTTGTTGGTAAGATGCGATTTGAAGGGAAGACCTTAGAAGCAAGAAAACGAATTAATATTGCAATTTTCGTATAATTTACCTATAATTCTAGTCATGTTAAAAAAGTTGACATGACTTTTTCTATTGAGATTTTTTTGAATGATGGAGGATTAGTATGGAGAAATTTGTAGAGAACCTCGTTTCGCAGGCGAACGATTTGTTATGGTCACAAGTGCTCATCGTCGTACTTGTCGCATTAGGTCTTTATTTCACGGTCCGTATGGGCTTCGTTCAGTTCCGCATGATTCCTGAGATGTTCCGCCTTTTGTTCAAGGAAGGTACAGAACGTGAGAAAGGCCAAGTGTCTTCGTTCCAAGCGTTCGCAATCGGGACGGCAGCACGTGTCGGAACAGGAAACATTGCCGGTGTGGCGACGGCGATTGCGCTAGGTGGCCCAGGGGCAGTCTTCTGGATGTGGCTCATTGCTTTAATCGGAGCGGCATCTGCATTTGTCGAAAGTACATTGGCACAAGTGTATAAGATCCGTGACGGGCGCACATGGCGCGGAGGTCCGGCTTATTATATGGAACGTGCGCTCGGGCAACGTTGGCTCGGTGTCTTGTTCGCAATTTTAATCACGTTCGCATTCGGGTTTGCGTTCAACTCCGTTCAGTCGAACACGATTTCACTTTCTGTGAGTAACCAGTTCGGCGTCAGCACAACAGTCGTAGGGGTTGTTCTCGCGATTGTCACGGCGGTTGTTGTATTCGGAGGTATTCAATCAATCGCGCTCTTGTCGAGCATCATTGTTCCGGTGATGGCGGGCGGTTACATTTTACTCGCGATTTGGATCATGGTGACAAACGTATCCCTCTTACCAGACGTCTTCAGCCTCATCTTCTCAGAAGGAGTTCTTGGAATCGAGCAACTCTTCGGTGGTGCAATCGGTGCGATGGTACTTCAAGGGATCCGTCGTGGTCTCTTCTCGAACGAAGCAGGTATGGGTTCTGCGCCGAACGCAGCTGCGACAGCGGAAGTATCACACCCTGTTAAACAAGGATTGATTCAATCGTTCAGCGTATTCGTGGATACATTGCTCGTCTGTACATCGACAGCGATGATCATCTTGATTTCCGGAGTGGCAGGTTCAGAATCGTTCGCGGGTGTCGAATTGACGCAAGCTGCATTGACAGCGGAAGTCGGTCCGGTCGCGACATCGTTCTTGACGATTGCGATTTTCTTGTTCGCTTTCAGTTCGATTCTTGGAAACTACTACTATGGCGAGACGAACATTCAGTTCATCTCGGATAAAAAAATCTACGTCACGCTCTATCGCATCGGAGTTGTTGGAATGGTCTTGTTTGGTGCGGTCCGCTCTGCTGGCCTCGTCTGGTCGATTGCTGACGTGTTCATGGGTCTCATGGCACTCGTCAACTTGTACGCAATCTTCCGCTTGGCGAAAGTGGCTCGAGCCGTTCTTGACGATTACTTGTCACAACGTCGAGCAGGACAAGATCCGGTCTTCTATGTCGACTCGGTAGAAAACCTTCCAGGTCGAGAATATGTAGAAGCTTGGGAAAGCGAAACAGAAGAACAAAAAACAGGAACAAGTCGTTCTTGATGAATGGAACCGTCTACGAATTCACGTAGGCGGTTTTTTTACGTGTATAAGACGGGTAATGTCATAAAAAGGGGGCGTTCATGTATGGAGACGACGCATTATGTACGTGTTTCCCCAGAAGTTTGGGTGTCATTTAATCAAGATCCGGAGATGATTTTAGACTGGCTAATTCATATGCATGAGCAATATCGTAATCGGGACGACACGTTAACGCTCCCGAATGTCGAATCGTTTCAACGTGTGCTCAGTCAAATCGAGGTGTATATCGATGGGGCTGACACATACAATATGGAAATGGCACTCGTCGGCGAGGAGTTGATTGTGAATGAAGCGCAGGCGGTCGTAGTCGGAATCTTGACCCCACAATTGCTTCATATCGTCAAAGACACGTTGCATGCGTTCGGACGGGACGATGTGAAAGATATGGCGCTCGTACCGAAAGATGAGTTTGAGACGATTTGGGAAGATTGGACCAAGTTGCAACAGTTTTGTGAGACGGCCGCGTCTCAAGAAGAACTCGTCCTCATTTATTATGAGTAAAGATGAATCCACCATGGTATAATGTAAAAAAATGGATAAAAGGGGATTCGATCATGGACGTGTTCGGCACACTCATCTGGCTTGGCATTTTAATCAACCCATTTCTCGCCTATCAAACGAAACGCGTGTCGCTTTATCGCATCACACTCATCTTATTCATCGTATTCTTGGTCACGTGGGGGTATGCTGTAGCGGGCGGAACGGTACCAGCCCTATTTGACACAGCGTGGAATTTGCTGCTCATCGCTTATGTAGGTCTATTGATTGTAAATAGCTACCTGGTCAGTAAGAGATTCGTTCCAAAGATGACATGGTTTCGTTTTGGTGTGATGGGTCTGATTGGAGTCGTCATCAGTCAAGCTTGGTTTGGGCTGAGTAAAGGTGAGTGGGCGTGGTCATCTTTCATGCATGAGGACGTATGGGTGATGAGTGTGATTGTGTCACTCCTGCTCCTTCTTTTCGTCACGATGAAAATGTTGGACCGTCGGATCGAAGTATAAAAAATCCCGAAACGAATCAATTCGTTTCGGGATTTTGATTATTGCAAGGCTGTCTCGAGTGCCTTGACGTTTTCACGCATCAAGTCAAAATAGCTCTTGTCCATCTGTTCTTTTGTGACAGATTCCAAGTTGTAAATCGTCACGCTTTCTGCGCCGATTTCTTGTTTCACGACCTCGGCCACTTTCGGTGTGACCGTATCTTCAAAAGCGATATAGTTCAAGTCATGAAGACGCGCCTCTTCGATGATTCGTTTGAGGGCTTGTTGCGATGGTTCTTCAGAAGGTGTGAGGCCGGCGATCGGCAACTGATCGAAACCATATCGTTCAGCCAAATAGCCGTATGCCGCGTGTGTGACGAGCAACTCTGACTTCGAACCGTTCTCGACCGCTGCTTTTAACTCTGCATCGATGGCGTCTGCCTCATCCTTAAATGCACTCAATCGTTCTGAGAATTCATCTTTGTAATCAGGTGCTTCTTCGCTGAAAGCTGCTTCAATAGCTTCTGCCATCGATACGGCGTTCATCGGGTCAAGCCAAACGTGTGGATCGTATTGTCCGTGGCTATGATTGTGACCTTCTTCTTCATGAGCATGCTCATCTTCGTTATGCGCTTCTTCTTCATTGGCATGCTCGTCTTCAGAATGTCCTTCTTCTTCGTGAGCATGTTCGTCTTCAGAATGTTCATCTTCGCCATGAACATGAACGGTATCGGCTGCATCAAGCAACGTCACGTCCTCTGCCGTTTTGACGAAAGCGACGTTTTGTCCTTCCAAGCTCTTCTCCATGGACTCGACGTAAGGTTCGAGGTCATGGCCGATTGTCAAAAAGAGGTCCGCTTCTGCAATTTGAGTCATCTGCTTTGAAGTCGGCTCATATGTGTGCGGGTCTGCTCCGGGTGGGATGACCATTTCCACATTGACGCGGTCACCACCGATTTCCTCTGCCATTGATTTTAAGGCAAAAGTCGAAGCGTAGACCGTTAGTTTCTCATCTGTCGATTCGGATGCGTTGTCTCCTTCGGTATTTCCACACGCGCCAAGTAAAAGCGTGCCGGCCGCGACAGCACCTAGCCAAGTCTTCTTCATCTTTCGTCGTCCACCTTTCAAATTATCTGAATATTAAATCGTAACTGTTACGTTTTATGACTGCGAGTAATATTATAGTGTGACCTTCGGATCACGTCAAGTCCGACTTCTGATGGATAGATTTTTGAAAAAAGCGGGAATATGATTAAAAAAAGGAACGAGGAGTGGATTGTATGAGAAAGGAGACCGCCTGGTTTGTCGGGGGCGCGGCACTGGCCGCGGCAACGGCAGCCGGGGCTAGCGTGTGGAGTCAGTATGGGTCACTTGTCAGATGGCAAGAGCCCGAATTGCCGATTCGACCGACAACACGCCGGCGCCACACGTATACGTATAAGATTGTCAATGATCGTCCGCTCCAATTTGATTTGTATCTCCCACCAGGGGAGGGGCCGTTCCCTGTAGCAGTCTATGCACATGGGGGAGCATTTGTGAGAGGGAGCCGCAGCATGGTCACGCTGTTCCATCCGTTACTCGATCACTTTTTAGGGAAAGGGATCGCCGTCGTCAGTATCGATTACCGTCTATTTGAAGACGGGGTGTATTTCCCTGACAATATCATCGATGTCTCGGATGCGCTTAGCTATTTAAAACAGCATGAATCATTGCTCACCCTTGATACGAGTCAGTTGCTCGTCTGGGGCGACTCTGCTGGAGCAGCCTTAATGCTTGCGACTGCGCTCGATCGGCACAAACAATTTGTAGGTGAACTCGGGGATGACCTTCCGACAATCAAAGGAGTCATCGCCTTGTATCCACCGACGAACTTCTTGTTGTTTAAATTCATTCAAACATGGCTAGCTCATTTGAAGTTTTACGAGGGAAGCCGTGAAGAGTGGCGTGAACTAATGGTGAAATGTTCACCAGTCTCCCATCTATATGCCGATGCCCCACCTATTTTACTGTTACACGGAAAGAAAGATCCGATTGTGCCGTTCGGCCAAGCCCTTCACTTCGTCGAACATGCGAGTGATGTCGGCGCGAACGTTCAGCTCATCTCGTTTCCGAATGGGACACATTCGCTTGCAAGCTTCCTACAATCAGACAA
The DNA here is from genome assembly GCF_018617615.1 of Exiguobacterium sp. s189. Classification (NCBI taxonomy): domain Bacteria; kingdom Bacillati; phylum Bacillota; class Bacilli; order Caryophanales; genus Exiguobacterium; species Exiguobacterium sp. s189. Next base: position 229,673 of record NZ_JACSKM010000004.1, read on the forward strand.
CCCGATCAAAGAAGAGCAGTTGATGGCACGGATCAATCGCTTCATTGACGAATGTCTTATCTGAAGTTGCGATTTTTAGGGAAGATGGTACGATGGGGGATGATTGAAATAGTAAGGAGTGGAAGCAGTGACAGAGTTATGTTTAGTGAGACACGGTCAGACCGATTGGAATCGTTTAGAAATCATTCAAGGACGTGAAGACAATCCGTTGAATGCACTCGGACATCAACAGGCAGAAGAGAGTGCAGCTTTTTTGAGTCAAGAAACATGGGATCTTATCGTTTCTAGTCCATTGACGCGTGCGGTCCATACGGCACAGGCAATTGCGACAGCCTGTGGAATCGAGCATGATGCGATTCGATTGGACGAGCGATTTATTGAACGCGAGTTTGGAGCAGCGTCCGGACAACCCGTGAAGGGCATTTATGAAGCGGTGCAGGCCGATGACGAGCGTCGCGTTCCGGGTCTCGAATCAGAGGATGAGATGCGTGCTCGCGTCCTAGAAGGAATGGAACATTTGGTAGAGATGTATCCCGGAAAACGGATCATTGTCGTCTGCCATTCACATGCGATTAAAGCGGCGCTCTCAGCGATTGATGACACGTATACGTTCCGTCATGCGATGCGAAACGCCTGTTCGAACTATATCATCCATCAACATGGTCAGTTTGAGGTGAAGGCGATTAATGTTGCTGATCATATCACCGATCCGGCCATCATGAAATGAGGAGACTGTCATGACGACCTTACTATGGGTATTCATCATCGCATCATTTGTGGTCGCTTTTGCTGGACTCATTTACCCGGTCATCCCGAGCGTCTTGTTCTTGTTTATCGGATACATGATTTACGGATTTGGTTTTTCATTTGAGCCGTTAACTTGGACATTCTGGGTATGGCAGTCTGTTTTCCTCATCTTCTTGTTTGTGGTGGACTACGTTGTGACCAGAGCTACAGTGGATAAACGTGGAGGGTCAGAACGGGCGAAATGGGGCGCGACCATCGGCTTGATTGCCGGACCGTTCATTTTCCCGCTCGTCGGGGTCCTCATCTTCCCATTTGTTTTCGCATTTTTAGCGGAGTTAACACTCGGGAAGACGACACGTGAAGCATGGAGTATCGGCGTGGGGACAGTTCTCGCGTTTCTCGGTAGCACGCTCTTAAAAGTGATTGGAATGACGATGATGGTCATCTTGTTCTTTATCTATGTGTGAGACGGAGCTCTTTTCTCCGTCTTTTTTGTTTGAAAGGGGAATCATTTTGGGGAAAGAAAAAACAAGGCCATTCGATTACTCGAATGACCCGGTTTTGACCAATTGATTGAAGGCGGAGCGACTGAACGATTGTTGAATCTCCACTTTCTTCTCGAAGAAGGCGGGTTTCAAATTCGACGTGGCGACCCCTTCTTGAATGAGAGAGTCGAGCACTTGTTTCGTCGCATCTTGTTTTGGATTCAACATGAGTCCTTCGGCGACGAACGTATGGTGATCGCTCAAGGCTCGTTCACTCGTGAAGGTCAAGGCGAGTGCGGCAGGCGCATTCGTCGGAGATGTGATGATGGCTTCAGCGAGGATGAGGATTCGTTTGTTTAAGTAATGGTGAAGCGTGACGGCCGATTCGGTCGGTACGAGCATCTCGAGCAACCATTCGGAATCATGTTCTTTCGAGATGATCAACCCGTCGAGCAAATCGATTGGTAAATTAAGTTCATTGCCGTACTCGTCTTGGACGAGACGGACTTGGACGAGGCGAAACGTTTTCATAGGATCGTTCCTTTCCGCGTTTTCTTTAGACCATCTTAACATAGTCTGACGAATAGAATGTGTTAAGATAACGGGGAAGAAACAGAAAAATAGAGAGTGAGGGAGGCATCAAGATGAGTTGGGTTGTTGGCGTAATCGGGTATGTGACGATTCTCGCGATCGTCTACTATGGTGTCCTTTTCTTCAAAGTGAAACGGGAGCGGAGTCGGGCCGGCTATCGAATCTTTCTTTTGCTTGCCGGACTATTTTTAGTCAGTGGGAGCGATTATATCATTGCACTGTTCCAGGGGGACACCGAAGCGACGTTTTGGCAACGAACCGTCTACTTTGTCTTGATATTGCTCTCTTTGTCGATGGCGCTTTACTTTCGGAGAAAAGAAGATCAAAGCCAAGCAGGCGAGATGACGATGGTATAAGCAAACGGTTGTGGGAATGTACCCACAACCGTTTTTTTATTTCGGTACGCGCGTCTTGCGAATCATATCGAGTTTTAAATCCCATAGTGGTTTACTGAACGTCACCGAATAGACTTCCGGCAAACGGAGGCGCTTATACTCTTCCCACAGTCCGTTCATCTGTTCATGATGGTAAGTGCGAATCTCGGTCGTGCTTGGAAGGTCGTATACACGTTTTCCGTCGAGGAAAATCGGTTGCAACAACCGTTTGACGTTAAAGTTGCGTGTCTTGATTTTGAAGGCAGGGTCGCGGACGTCAATCAAGTCGATTTCGCTATACGAGTCGACAGGTTCGTCGGCAAGGGCGATATAGTCCCCTTTGAACTTTTTCGTCTCCTTGTCGATAATGCGGTACAACTCTTTTTTATGAGGGGTCGTTGTCTTCACTTTAGAAGAAGACACTTTGATGACCGGTTTTAATTCTCCGGATTCACCCTCACGAGCGACCAATTTATAGACCATGCCGAGCGCTGGCTGTTCGTAAGCCGTGATTCCACGCGTCCCGACGAGGAACGTATCGGCTTCTGCACCTTGCATGCGTAAGTCTTGAATGACGTATTCATCTAAATCACCAGATACGACGATTTTGACATAGTCGAGACCGGCTTCATTCAATGCTTTCCGAGCGCGTTTTGACAGATAAGCGAGGTCACCCGAATCGAGTCGTACAGACTTGAGGCGGTGTCCTTTCGCCTCGAGTTCTTTTGCGACCGTGATCGCGTTCGGAAGACCGGATTTGAGTGTGTCATACGTATCAATCAGGAGACTTGTGTTGTCCGGATACATCTCTGCGAACGAACGGAATGCACTCAATTCATCATCATGGAACTGAATGTCCGCATGTTCCATCGTCCCTCCTGTCGGCACGTCGAAATCACGTCCGGCAGAAACGAGGCTCGTCACGTCGAAACCGGCGATATAAGCGGCGCGTGTCCCGTAATAGGCGGCATCGACGCCTTGTGCGCGACGTGCTCCACCTTCGAGAAGTGTCTCATTCGGAGCGGCCTGACGAATTCGGGCATACTTCGTCGCGATGAGTGATTCGTGGTTCGCGATATTGAGTAGCGCTGTTTGGAACAGTTTTGCTTCAAAGATGGTCGATTCGATTCGGACGACTTGCTCGTGTGGGAAGATGACCTCTCCTTCACGGACACTATATAGTGAACCAGTGAACTTAAAGTTTCGTAACACATCTTCGAATTCGTCTTCGAAGCCGAGTTGTTCTTTCAAGTAGGCGATGTCTTCTTCTGTGAACGAGACGTTCTCCAAGTAGTGGACAATGTTTTCGAGTCCGGCGAAGACGACATAGCCACCGCTGAACGGGTTCGAGCGGTAATAGAGGTCAAAGACGACTTTTTCGTTATGGCGACCTTGCTTCCAGTAGATATACATCCAGCGTGGGAGATAAAGGTCTGTGTGAAGTGCTAAATTGCGATGTAACATATGTTTTCCTTTCTGTTTTACGTCACTTTCCGACGACGGTCGCACCGAGAGTCGTGACGAAATGTTCGAGCGCCCATTCATGACCGACCGGGTTGAAGCTTTGGACGGCATCGGCGTGGACGACGATTTGATAACCGAGGTTGTAGGCATCTACGGCTGTATGGAGCACACAAATGTCTGTGCAGACGCCGACAAGATGAACTTCTGTAATCCCACGTTCCCGAAGACGAAGGTCAAGGTCTGTTCCGGCAAACGCACTGTACCGTGTCTTGTCGATCCAATGGTCCGCTGTTTTAGATGCTTCTTTCACCGCACCATACAATTCACGACCTTCCGTCCCACGAATATTGTGAGGCGGGAACAACGTCGTTTCAGGATGGAACGTGTCGCCTGCATCATGGACATCGTTCGCGATGACGACATAATCCTCGGTCGAGAACGTTTCGATTAACTCGACAATCCGCTCTTCAATCTCTTGCCCGGGTTTCCCACAAGTCAAACGACCACTGTCTGCGATAAAATCAAATGTATAATCAATAACAATCAATGCGCGCATGGGAGATGCTCCTCTCTCGTAATCAAAATGATGGCTATCCATCTCATTCTAAATCATTATACATCATGCGCGGAAGATTATTTTTCTCCGGTTTGGGTAGATTAAGACAGTAGACTGTATAGGGAAAGGGGATTGTGACGATGGTATTATCACAAAGTGAATTGACAGATGAACTGTCACGGTTAAACGGTTGGGAAGAAGTGAACGGGGAGATTCAGAAGACATATCGGCTTGAGACGTTCCCGGAAGCCATCCAGTTCGTCCATCTCGTAGCGGATTTAGCTGAATCGCTTGATCATCATCCGAATATCTTGATTGAGTATCGGAACGTGACATTGACCGTATCGACCCATGACGAAGGGGGCATCACGGAGAAAGACATCACACTCGCGAAAGGGTGTGAGGAGCTTGTCTAAACTGTATATGACCTTCGCGTCAGGTAGTGTGGCTGAGCGTCTCCGAAAAGAGCCGGGTGTCATTGCGGCAAATGGACATGAAACGATTCTGCTCGCAGAAGGAGAGAAGTCTCCGTTCAAGAGTGGAAAAGTGTTTGAGATTGAAGAGGCATCTGGCGAATTCGTCAAAAAAGGAAATATTTTATATGCGAATGTGCCGACGGATGAAAATGCCCGTTCGCTCCTGTTTCATCAGCTGTTGACAGAAAAGGCGCCGCTCGGGGTTGGACATGATGGATTTTCGGCGTACCGTCTAGGTGTCGACCCAGACGACAATCATGCGGTCTTGTTTATTCAATTCACGTCTGGTGGGAAACACTTCCGAGATACAGCGGACTATGCGGTACTTGAAGACCGTTTGAAACGGGCGGTCGAACAACGAGGTGCAGGTCCTGTCATAAAACACTATGTCGTCACCGAGTCAGATAATCTATAATAAAAGATAACGTCATGTTAGGGGAGGATTTTTATGAACAAGAATTATTTCTGGTTGGGGATGGCTGCGGGTGCAGTAATCGGCGCAGCGGCATCGCTTCTCCATAGCGAAACACGCGATCAACAAGTGAGACAATTGAAAGGCATGAAGTCGAAGTTGAAGTCATCGAATACATCGACAGAAGCACACGCGGTCGGTCTTCAAGCGTCATCGAAAGGCAACTTGAAAGACCGAGTCATGGAATGGAAATCGCTCTACGAAGAAAACCAAGATACAATTCAAAACCTCGTCGAAGACGTGAAAGACTTAGTCGATGCGCTTCAAGAGGCTCGTCATAAAAATCAAATCTAATCAAACGACCAAGCGAATCCGCTTGGCCGTTTTTTTGTTTCCTTCCTTATAGGAACTGCGCCAATAAGCCGAAAATCGCCAGTCCAATAATAATGTAGAAGAACCATTTTCCGTCCCCGGAATGAATAATTGGGGGCGCGTACGAACGTTGCTTATACTTCCCGTAGCGCATCGGGCGTGTATACGGAACGGCATACCGGGAGAGTGGAATGGCAAGTAAAAATCCTGCCAAAAAGCCATACACGTGGCCCCAAAGCGAAACGTTCGAACCGATGAGTGTAAAGACGGCACTGATGGCGACGAAGATATAGACCAAGCGGGCATCTTGGCTAAGCATCAACGTGCGGCGGAAGCGGCCGATGTACACATAGAATCCGAGAATGGCCAAGATGGCACCTGACGCACCAGCTTGTAGATAAAACAAGTTACTGACGGTGAAGTAGGTGAACAAGTTGGCAAGTGCCCCGGCGAATACATAAAATAGAGCAAACTTCACATGCCCGACCATACGTTCCATCGCTGGTCCGAAGATGATCAGCGCAAACGAATTAAATAGTAAGTGGCCGAGACTCAAATGAATAAAGTTGGCCGTCACTAAGCGATACCATTGTCCGTCGGCGAGTGCCAAATGAAACGACCCTCCTGTTGACACGATTCGTAAACCAGGAGCGAAAGAATCGATGACAAACACAAGGAGTTGGATTACAATGAACAGCGTTACGAGTGGATATGCCCGTACAAACGTTTGTACATTTTCCGTACGACTAAACATAACATCACCTCTTTCTCCAATTGTATAGGGAAACGGGGAAAAAAGGAAAGGAGCGAGTGTCCTGTGATTGTAGGAATCGGAGTCGATATCGTCGAGCTTGATCGGATGGCTCGCTCGATGAAACAACCACGTTTTTTAAAGCGCCTGCTCACCGATGCAGAGTATGAGTTTATTCAACAATACCCACTGCCACGTCAAATCGAGTTTGTTTCGGGTCGTTTTGCCGCAAAAGAAGCTTATGCGAAGGCAATCGGAACCGGAATCGCGCACGGTCTATCGTGGCGCCACATTGAAATTTTACCGGATGAGACAGGTCGACCTGTCATGACTGCGCCGTTTTCGGGACGAATTCATGTCAGCATCAGTCATAGCAGTGCATATGCCGTCGCACAAGTCATCTTAGAAGAGGAGGGGCAACATGTTTCGTCCTAGTCGAATCGAGATTGATCGGGCGACCATCGCCCATAACATACAAGAGTTAACACAACGTATCCCGCAAGACATCATGGCAGTTGTCAAAGCGAATGCCTACGGTCATGGGGCTGTTGAAGTAGCGAAAATCGCGCTCCAAAACGGGGCGACGATGCTTGGGGTCGCTTTATTAGAAGAAGCAATCGAACTTCGAGATGCCGGGATTGAAGCGCCGATTTTAGTCATGGAGGCGCAATTTCCCCAATATGCAGGGATTGCAGCAGAACGAGACGTCACGTTGTCCGTTTTTTCTGCCGAATGGTTAAAAGAGGCTACTGCTTATATAGAAGAAAAACCATTGACGGTTCATATTAAAGTCGACACAGGAATGGGACGTCTTGGTCTTCGTACGCGAGAGCAGCTTGATGCGTTGCTTGAAGAAGCGAACGATTCATTTGTCATTGAAGGCATCTACACCCATTTCGCGACAGCGGATGAACTTGATAGCGACTTGTACTACACACAACAAGAACGTTTCGAACACTTGATGGATGGGTTACATGAGCGGTTCCGCTATATTCATACGTCCAATTCAGCAGGGGCCATCCGAATGGCAGGACAAGACGTTCCTTATAATCTGGTCCGTGTCGGGATCGCACTCTATGGTTTATATCCGTCACATGAGATGGAAACATTCTATTCGTTCCTCCGCCCGGCCTTTACGTTGAAGAGCCAGCTGATGCAGGTGAAGCGTCTTGAGGCAGGTCAAACGATCAGTTACGGAGCGACCTATACGACATCGACCGATGAATGGATTGGTACCGTTCCAGTCGGATATGCCGACGGCTGGTTACGGAAGGCGAACGGATTTGAAGTTGAAGTAAATGGTGTTCGTTGTCCGATTGTGGGACGTGTCTGCATGGATCGCTTCATGATCCGACTTCCAGAAGAGTTTCCGGTAGGGACAGATGTGACCCTTGTCGGTGGAAACGTCACCATTGATGAACTTGCGTCATATCTTGGGACGATTAACTATGAGATCGTTTGCCAGTTCACGAGTCGATTACCGCGTCACTATGTGTGAATCACAAATCGTGTGAAATTATCTGAATTCTTTCTCGATTTCTCTATATTTTCCCATTCCCGCGTGTTATATTGATAAAGAACGCGGGAGATTTTCCGCCAGTCCATGAAACGATTCTGGAGGTGTAAGATGTTGAAGCAGCGAACTGCGGGTGCGCTAGCGTCCGTCCCAGATCGGTTCTCGCAACAAGGGGGTCCGATTTCGATGAAAGACCGTGAAACACTGTCCTTGAACGATGTAGTGACATACTTGTCTAAAGAAATTGCTGATCGACAACAAACACTGCGTGAAGAATTGGCGAAAGGCTATCAAGAGATGGCCGCGTTTAACTTGAATATGGCAGAAGAGATGCTAACGATTGAAGCCGAAGCCGAACACGCTCTCTTACGTCAAGTAAGTGGGGTGTGAGCAGAGTGATCGTAAAGCGTGGTGACGTATTTTATGCGAATCTGTCGCCCGTAGTCGGCTCAGAGCAAGGTGGCGTTCGACCCGTTCTCATCGTACAGAACGACATCGGCAATCGCTTTAGCCCGACCGTCATTGTCGCTGCGATTACAGCTCAGATTCAGAAAGCAAAACTGCCGACTCATGTGGAAGTATATCAAGAGAAGCATGGACTCGAGAGAGACTCTGTGATTTTACTTGAGCAGATTCGAACGATTGATAAGCGTCGTCTGACGGATAAAGTCACTCATCTCGATGATGAGACGATGCATAAAGTTGACCGAGCGCTAGAGATTAGTATGGGATTGATCCCTCTCTAGCCTTACATAGATCAAGACTGGTACATAGGTATCGGTCTTTTTTTAAACATTTTTTAAAAAAGTGGTTTAAGATTTTGATAGTGGGGAATTAAAGTAAATCGTACTCAATTTATCTGTACGGACATTTAGGAGGGAATAGACGATGGATTTATCGATTCGTGAGCAAGTCATTGGAGAACAATTACACCTTTACGTATCCGGAGAAGTGGATACATATACTGCACCAAAATTGAAAGAAGTATTGCATCCGGCCATCAGTGAGCAAGATGTGGTCGTTCATTTAGATGAAGTGGAGTATATGGACTCGACAGGTCTCGGTGTGTTCGTCGGGGCGTTGAAAATCGCCACGCGTAACGAAAAAGAGTTGTCACTTGTCGGGGTTACGGAGCGAGTCAATCGTCTATTCGAATTGACGGGTCTTCACAAACTTCTTTCAATTAATTCGAACGTAAGAGGTGGCACGCAATGAACAATGTTGAACAGACGGTCATGACGTTCCCGGCCAAACCCGAATATGTCGGTGTGGTTCGATTAGTCGTTTCAGGAATCGCTAACCGTATGGGATATACGTACGACGAGATCGAGGATATTAAAATCGCGGTCTCGGAAGCATGCGGGAACGCAGTTCAGCATGCGTATGAAGATCATCAAGATGGAGAGGTCAAACTCGCTTGTGGCGTATATGCAGATCGTCTTGAAATCACGATTGAAGATTCAGGCAAGACGTTCGCAGATGATGTGAAACGTCAAGCGGCTCCGGTCGAAGAGACGACGGAAATTGAATCGCTCCACGAAGGAGGACTTGGTCTCTTCCTTATCGAAGCGTTAATGGACGATGTCTCGATCAATAAAGACAACGGTGTCAAAGTGACGATGACAAAACTCCTTAACAGGGACGAGGTGGATCAGAGTGCCAGCAAAATCTCAACAACGCCATCACAGTGATGACGAGGTACTAGAGTGGATTGAACGCTACCAACAAGACGATCAAAACGAAGAAGTGCAAATGCTACTCATCAATCGCTATTCGGACCTCGTTGAAGCACTCGCCCGTAAGTTTTCGCGTGGACGAGCGATTCACGATGATCTCGTGCAAGTTGGGATGATTGGTTTATTGGCGGCACTCCGTCGATTTGACCCAGAATTCGGACGTAGCTTCGAATCGTTTGCCGTCCCGACCATCATCGGTGAAATCAAGCGATTCATCCGCGATAAAACATGGAGTGTCCATGTTCCGCGTCGGATCAAAGAGCTCGGACCGAAAATTAAGAAGACGGTTGAAGAGTTGACGACTGAATTGCAACGCTCGCCACGAATCGATGAGATTGCCGATCATCTTGGCGTATCAGACGAAGAAATTCTCGAAACGCTTGAGATGGGCAAAAGTTATCAAGCGCTATCGGTCGATAGTTCGATCGAAGCGGATAACGAAGGCAGTACGGTCACGTTACTCGACTTGGTCGGTAGCCAAGAGCGTGGATATGAATCGGTCGACCAACGTCTCATTCTAGAGAAAGCGTTCAACGTCCTAAATGAACGGGAACGCGCCATCTTAGAATGCGCCTACTATAAGAATATGAGTCAAAAAGAGACTGGAGAACTTCTTGGAATCTCGCAGATGCATGTCTCCCGTTTGCAACGGCGAGCACTCGAAAAGTTGCGTGAAGCCATCAAAGTCCCACTCAATGAAGTATTCTCAAGCGATGACTAATCGAGTCATCGCTTTTTTGTTTGAATGTTTGCTACACTTTGGAAGAGATCATAAAAGGAAGTGATTCAAGTGATTACGAAAGTGGCTAAGACGTTAAACTTGAAAGTGAACCAAGTAGAGACGGTTCAACAGCTCGCATCTGAAGGGGCGACGATTCCGTTCATGGCCCGTTACCGGAAAGAAATGACGGGGAACCTGGATGAAGTCGAAATTAAAACAATCTTGGACGCCCTTCAATATGAAGAAAGTCTGCAAAAACGGAAAACGGATGTTCTGGCTAAGTTAGAAGAGCTGGAAAAGAACACACCTGAACTAACGAAGGCGTTAGAGGCAGCGACAACCCTTCAGCAAGTGGAAGATATCTACTTACCCTATCGTCCGAAACGGCGGACGAAAGCGGAACAAGGGCGTGAAAAAGGGTTGCAGCCACTTGCGGACTGGTTCCGAGATAAGTCTCCATATTCAACAGATGTGGTTGAAGAACTCTCGAAGGATGTAGCGCTAGAAGAAGCCATTCCGCTCGTACATGCCATCATCGGGGAAGAATGGGGGGAAGAAGCAAAATTAAGACAGATGCTTCGTGACCGTGTTCGCAAAGAAGGAATGTTGCGTTCGAAGAAGAAAAAACAAGCGGAAGACGAAAAAGAGATCTTTGCGCAGTATTATGAATATGAAGAGAAAATTGCGGGGATTGTCCCACACCGTGTACTCGCCTTGAACCGTGGGGAGCGCACTGATGTCCTTCAAGTGAAAGTCATTTTTGACGAGACACGTTTCATGGATCAAGCGCTTCGTACATATGAGCGACTTCCCAAAGAGAAACGTGAAGTTGTCGAAGCAGCTGTGACAGAGGCTTATAAAAAATCTGTCTTCCCAGCCATTGAACGAGAGATTCGTGGTGAATTGACCGACAAGGCAGAGGAGCAGGCAATCGATGTGTTCTCGAAAAACTTAAAGCAACTCTACATGCAACCGCCTCTTCGCGAGGTCGTCGTTTTAGGGATCGATCCGGCTTATCGCACAGGATGTAAATGGGCGGTCGTCAATGAAATCGGAAAAGTCGAAGAGGTCGGTGTCTTCTATCCGACGGCTCCGAAGCACGATATCGATGGAGCGGAGAAAGTGTTAACGAGACTCGCTAAGAAATATCCAATTTCCGTTATTGTCGTCGGAAACGGTACGGCATCAAGGGAGACCGAACAATTCGTTGCGGATTGGTTAAAGAAAGCAGAGCGTGAGATTGCTTACGCGATTGTGAACGAAGCGGGAGCGAGTGTCTATTCTGCATCGGAAGTCGCACGTAGTGAATTTCCGGACTTAAAAGTAGAGGAACGGTCAGCCGTCTCGATTGCACGCCGAATTCAGGATGCGATGGCGGAACTCGTCAAAGTCGACCCGCAGTCGGTCGGTGTTGGGCAATATCAGCATGATGTGAGTCAGAATAAACTGAAGGCATCTTTAGAATTCGTCGTGGAGAGCGTGGTTAACATGGTCGGAATCGATGTGAACCGTGCCTCGGAGTCTTTATTGACTTACGTATCGGGACTGAACAAAACGACTGCTAAAAATATTGTGGTATATCGTGAAGAGAATGGACGCTTTGAAACGAGAAAGGAAATTAAGAAAGTGCCAAGACTTGGAGCGAAGGCATTCGAGCAGGCGGCTGGATTCTTGCGAATTATGAATGGGAAGGACGTTCTCGACCAGACGGAGATTCACCCAGAGAGTTATTCCCTCGCATTATCAATCTTAAAAGAAATCGGATCCTCGAAAGCTGAGGTCGGAACAGCTGCATTGCGTGAACGGTTACAACAAGTTGATGCGAATGTATTGAGTGAGCGATTAGATGCGGGACTTCCAACTGTCGAGGATATCTTGAAGTCGTTAGCGAAACCAGGACGTGACCCACGGGAAGATATTCAAAAGCCGTTACTGCGCACGGACGTCATGAGTCTTGAAGACCTTCAAGTCGGAATGGAATTCCAAGGGACCGTTCGAAACGTCATTGATTTTGGTGCGTTCGTGGATATTGGTGTAAAACAGGACGGGCTCGTCCATATTTCGAAATTATCGAATCGCTACGTGAAGCATCCGTTAGATGTCGTGGCGGTCGGTGATATCGTTACGGTATGGATCGAACAGGTCGATGTCAACCGGGGACGAATTAGTTTGACGATGCTTGAACCGAACAGTTAATAAGAAGAAACTCGAATCAGGTAAAATGTTTTTCATTTTACCTGATTTTTTTTAGAAAAAGTGTTGACGGTCTTTTTGTACCGTGATATCTTATAGAAGTCGCCGAGAGACGGCATGCGAAATAAAAGTTTTTCTAAGAAAGTGATTGACAGGTTTCTGGTTTGCGGTTACAATATAAATCGTTACTTCGATAATTTCAAGCAACGTTCCGCAATAGCTCAGTGGTAGAGCAACCGGCTGTTAACCGGTAGGTCGTAGGTTCAAATCCTACTTGCGGAGCCATTTTATTTTGGAGACGTACCCAAGAGGCTATAAGGGGCTCCCCTGCTAAGGGAGTAGGCTGGGAAACCGGTGCGAGGGTTCGAATCCCTCCGTCTCCGCCACTTAAAATTACTTAGAAGACACATACACTGGCCCGTTGGTCAAGCGGTTAAGACACCGCCCTTTCACGGCGGTAACACGGGTTCGAATCCCGTACGGGTCACCATATATGGAGGATTAGCTCAGCTGGGAGAGCACCTGCCTTACAAGCAGGGGGTCGGCGGTTCGATCCCGTCATCCTCCACCATTTCAAATAAAAACGTAATCTGGTCTTGTGGTGTAGGGGTTAACATGCCTGCCTGTCACGCAGGAGATCGCGGGTTCGAATCCCGTCAAGACCGCCATTTACGTTGGGCTGTAGCCAAGTGGTAAGGCATCGGATTTTGATTCCGACATGCGAAGGTTCGATCCCTTCCAGCCCAGCTTTTATTTGAGTCATTAGCTCAGTTGGTAGAGCATCTGACTTTTAATCAGAGGGTCGCAGGTTCGAGCCCTGCATGACTCACCATTTTAATTTCATACGCTGCGGTCGTGGCGGAATCGGTAGACGCGCTAGGTTGAGGGCCTAGTGGTGGTTAACACCGTGGAGGTTCAAGTCCTCTCGACCGCACCATATGCACCCTTAGCTCAGCTGGATAGAGCGTTAGACTACGAATCTAAAGGCCGGGAGTTCGAATCTCTCAGGGTGCACCATTCTTTTTTATGGGCCTATAGCTCAGCCGGTTAGAGCGCACGCCTGATAAGCGTGAGGTCGGTGGTTCGAGTCCACTTAGGCCCACCATTTAAACTGACGAACTTTGAAAACTGAACGATGAGGCAAAAATAAGTTTTACAATTTTTGAATGAAGCGCAAGCTTCGTCAATTTAAGAGCTATATCAAATTCTTTGGAGAGTTTGATCCTGGCTCAGGACGAACGCTGGCGG
>NZ_JACSKM010000031.1:0-434 GCF_018617615.1 Exiguobacterium sp. s189
TTCGTCGCGTCCTTCATCGGCTCCTAGTGCCAAGGCATCCACCGTACGCCCTTTCTACCTTGATCTAGCGTCTAAGACACACGGTCCTCACGGACCATATGTGAAATTGGTTTTTGATGTCTTGATGAATCTTCAGTTTTCAAGGAACAAAAGTGGAGCCTAGCGGGATCGAACCGCTGACCTCCTGCGTGCAAGGCAGGCGCTCTCCCAGCTGAGCTAAGGCCCCGTATTGGAATTGTTCATAAAAATGGTGGGCCTAAGTGGACTCGAACCACCGACCTCACGCTTATCAGGCGTGCGCTCTAACCGGCTGAGCTATAGGCCCTCATAGAGAGGTTTTGGTCTCTCAAAACTGAACGATGGGCAATGCCACATGGGCATTTTCCTTAGAAAGGAGGTGATCCAGCCGCACCTTCCGATACGGCTACCTTGTT
>NZ_JACSKM010000032.1:0-420 GCF_018617615.1 Exiguobacterium sp. s189
TGGCGGCCATTTGTCTTTTTCTGAGGCCTCGATGGCCGAAGAAAAAGCCCGATACATACTTCGAACCCTTACAAACGGGGAAAGAAGAAGGTAAACATCAAGTTCGCCCGTCATCAAAAGGAGGAACCCGATATGTATCGCGCCCATTCTGAGAAACGACATGAACCAATCCAGTCGAAGACCACGTTGGACCAGCTGGTCCCGCAGGATCATCTCGTCCGGAGACTCGACCGTCACATCGACTTCTCGATCGTGCACCGGCTCTGCGCCCCGCTCTATTCGAACACCGGTACGCCCGGCATCGATCCAGAAATCATCATTAAGATCATCTTACTCGGACCCCTGTTCAACATCCGTTCCGTGCGCCAGACCGTGAGGGAGGTTCAGACGAACCTCGCCTATCGCTGGTTCCTCGGTCTC
>NZ_JACSKM010000033.1:0-255 GCF_018617615.1 Exiguobacterium sp. s189
TGTTCGTCGCGTCCTTCATCGGCTCCTAGTGCCAAGGCATCCACCGTACGCCCTTTCTACCTTGATCTAGCGTCTAAGACACACGGTCCTCGCGGACCATATGTGAAATTGGTTTTTGATGTCTTGATGAATCTTCAGTTTTCAAGGAACAATCGAGGGACGAACCCTCAAAACTGAACGATGGGCAATGCCACATGGGCATTTTCCTTAGAAAGGAGGTGATCCAGCCGCACCTTCCGATACGGCTACCTTGTT
>NZ_JACSKM010000034.1:0-239 GCF_018617615.1 Exiguobacterium sp. s189
AGATCCCCCAACTACTTTCGGCGCTGAGACGCTTAACTTCCGTGTTCGGCATGGGAACGGGTGTGGCCGTCTCGCTATCGCCACCAGACAAGTATTATATTAACATTATTTATCGATAATGTCAACATATTTTAGAGAGATTGTTCTCTCAAAACTGAGGATTCATCAACACAAACCGTTAGACTAGATCAAAGCCTCGACCGATTAGTATCATTCAGCTCCACGTGTCACCACGCTTC